>NZ_JBHSHQ010000030.1:0-12246 GCF_042652985.1 Ruoffia tabacinasalis
AAAACATTGTACCGCAAAAGGGCTGTTACATGGCCTTTTATCTTTTACACAATTATATGGACTTTATCGTGATTTTTGGGCGATATATTATTAATCTTAGTTAGTCTATAATACACAAAATATATATTCTGTCAAAACAAAGACCTCTTAAAAGATTGGTATCTTCTAAGAGGCTCAGTATCGTGGGATATCATCGCATATCGCTCTTTCGATGGCGATTCAATAATCTCCCGTTAAGCGAATTCACTACTATTTAGTTATTATTTATTTTGTTGCGATGTGTTAGCTGACAATAACGTTCATACCAAATATCAATAAATTCTTGAGAGAATGGTCCGCGACCTTCGTCAATCCATCTCACTAACTCTTGTATTTGGTATTTGATAATGCGATCTATCTCATCTGAATAATGATACCGACGCCCATGTATTTCATATTCATCTAAATCCAATAAACGTTTCTCCCCATCTGGAAAAACTTTGATATCTAAATCATAATCAATATATTTCAAGGCTTCGTTATCCATCACATATGGTGAAGCTAAGTTACAGTAATATGTAACACCTCGTTTACGTAACATTGCGATGATATTGAACCAAAAATGCTTATGATAGTAGACGAGTGCAACTTCACGAGTAACCCATCTACGCCCATCTGATTCGACAACCAATGTATGATCATTACAACCAATAATTGATTGCTCACTCGTTTTTAAGACCATATTATCGCGCCATGTCCTGTGCAACGAACCATCGTGTTTATAACTTTTAATAGTGATGAATTCACCTTCTTTCGGTTGTTTCATCACTTAACCCACTTTCTATATTATATATTACGTTCCAGTCTATCGACTGTATGGTTATTCTCGATTATTATAACATAATACTTACACTTGTGTTACAAAATGATTTGAGTATTGACGTTTTATATAAAATAGTTGCTTTGATTTAAAATTTATCACTGTAGTCGCTGCTTTATTGATTGGTAATTTTGGTTTAGTGTGTTAATTTCCACTGTCACCTCATGACATGTCCTGTTAAACGTCTAATTTCCACTGTCACCACATGACACGTCCTGTTAAACTTCCAATTTGCCTTGTCACCTCATGACATGTCCTGATAGAGCTCCAATTCCCCTGGTCACCTCATGACAAGTCCTGTTAGACTTCCAATTCCCCTGGTCACCTCATGACAAGTCCCGTTAAACACCCAATTTCCCTTGTCACCAAATGACATGTCCCGTTAACCTTCCAATTTCCACTGTCACCTCATGACATGTCCTGTTAAACTCCTAATTCCCCTTGTCACCTCATAACAAGTCCTGTTAAACTTTCAATTTCCCTTGTCACCATATGACATGTCCTGATAGAGCTCCAATTCCCCTGGTCACCTCATGACAAGTCCCGTTAAACACCCAATTTCCCTTGTCCCCATATGACACGTCCCGCTAACCCAAAATCCCACGTTCCTCTCAAACCCAAATACTAAATTAACACTAAACCTGCACTCATCTATCCTCACGACACACCTCAACCAACACACCCATCAAAAAAACCTTACCAAATATGATTTCTCATACTCAGTAAGGTTTATTTTATTCCTCAGGCGAACGAGACGATTGCATTGTATAATACAAACCGCGTGCCTTCATTAAAGTATCGTGATTTCCTTGTTCAACGATGGAACCATCTTTCATAACTAATATCATGTCCGCATTCATGATGGTTGATAAGCGGTGAGCGATAATAAAACTCGTGCGCCCTCTCATCAAGCGATCAAATGCTTCTTGAATCAGAATTTCCGTTCTTGTATCAATCGACGATGTTGCTTCATCTAGAATTAACATTGTCGGAATTGAAACAAAAATTCGCGCGATAGATAATAATTGTTGTTGCCCCGTTGATAACCCAGCACCACCACTTGTTAAGACTGTGTCATACCCATCAGGTAACAATTCAATGAAGCGATGGGCGTGAGCTGCTTTGGCTGCTTTCACCACTTCTTCTCTAGATGCGTTTGGGTGACCATAGGCGATATTGTCGTGAATTGTTCCACCTTTTAGCCAAGTTTCTTGTAGCACCATCCCGAATTGCTTTCTAACAGATTCGCGAGTAAAGTCGGTAATCGGCTCATTATCAATTAAAATTTGTCCTTGATCTAAGTCATAGAAACGCATCAGTAAATTAATTAATGTTGATTTACCAGCGCCCGTAGGCCCAACAATTGCTACCGTATCACCTGCTTTAACTGATAAAGTTAAGTCAGTAATCAGCTCTTTATCTTTTGTATAACTGAACGAAGCACGATTAAAGTTTACTTTTCCATCGACATTACTTGAATCAATCAATCTATGTCCAGTTTCTACCTCTTCTGGCTGATCGATAATTGTATATAGTCGATCCGCACAAGCCAGAGCACTTTGAATTTCCGCGAGTACATTTGAAATATCGTTAAATGGCTTCGTATATTGGTTCGCATAATTTAAAAATGTCGTTAACTCTCCCACAGTAAACGTTCCATTCACAATTCGAACGGCTCCTAAAAATGTTAACGCTGCGTATATCAAAGCATTAATAAAACGCGTTCCTGGGTTAATTGTCGACGAGTAAAAGATTGCCCACTTGGACTTTTCACTATAATCAGCATTTAGCTTAGTAAAAGTCTCCGTCGCTTCTGCTTGCGAATTAAACAATCTAACAATATCTGCTTGTTGAATATTTTCCTCGATAAAATCCGCTTGTTCCCCACGTGCCTTCGTTTGTTGGCGGAAAAGTGAGTAGCTTTTCTTAGCAATAAAGCGTGAGATGAATAATGAAATTGGTGTTAATACAACAACAAGAATCATCATAGTTAAATCTAGTTGAGCCATCGTAAAGATAGTGATGAATATCGTTAAAATACCAATAAAGAATTGGTTGAAAATCATAATCAACCCGTCACCTAATTGCTCGGTATCTGTTGTAACACGACTCACTAAATCTCCGGTACTGCGTTGGTCTATATAATTTAATGTCAACGAGTGAACCTTTTCAAGTACTCGATTACGAAGTGATTCAATCACTTCATACGTAATCTTGTTAAATAAAATCGGGTTAATCCACTGAACAACAGCATTGAGTCCAATCACAATCCCCATATTCATTAGCGTTGGTAATAAGACATCAAAGTTTACTTGCCCTTCACCTATGGTCTGATTAACGGCTTGACCGATTAAAATTGGGAGGTAAACCGTCAGTCCAACTTGGATAACTGTTGAAATCAATGATAGAACAACAAGTAATTTATGTCCTGATAAATCAGAGAATAATCGCTTCAAGATACTTGCACTGCTTTTATTAGTGTTCTCCATTATCCGCTACCTCCTTAACATTTTGCGATTGGTAAATCTCTTGGTATACAGGGTTGTTTGCCAGTAATTCATCATGGCTGGCATAACCGATTTGTCTTCCTTCTTCTAAGACCACGATATTATTAGCTTGTTGTAAACTATGTGTTCTTTGAGAAATCATAATAATCGTACGGTCATTATATTTTTCTTTCAATGTTTTTTGAAAATTCGCTTCAGTGACATAATCCAACGCACTCGTTGAATCATCAAAGATTAATAACGATGACGGTTTAATTAATGCTCGTGCTATTGTTAGACGTTGTCTTTGACCACCAGAGAAATTACGTCCGAAAGTAGCAACTTCTTTGTCTAATCCTTCTGGATATGAACGGACAAAATCCAATGCTTGCGCATCTTCTAGCGCTTGCCACATCATCTCTTCCGTCGCTTCAGGATTTCCTAATAATAAGTTACTACGAATTGTTCCTTTAAATAATGCAACATTACTTGGAACAACACTGATATTCTCTCTTAGGTCACGCCTTGAATCTGTATTAAAGTAATCTTCTTGGAAGAAGACGCCACCTTCTTGGGCATCGTAAGTTTTTGTAATTAATTGAAGTAAGGTTGATTTACCTGATCCAGTACTTCCGATAATCCCGACAAAATCGCCTTCTTTAATTGAGAAGTCAATATTTGATAGTGATGGCTTCGTTGCATTCGGATATGTAAAAGTCACATCTTGGAAACTTAAAACGGTATGCTTCTCTTCATTTTGCTGGCTATTATTCTCAAAGACTTCAGTTTCAAGTGATTGCTCAAAGACAGTTACTACACGTTTCGCACTTGAGTATGCTCGGTTTAATTGCGTAATAACAAACGCAATCTTCACTAATTCCACTAAGATAGCTAATAAATAATTTACTAATGCGACAAGCTGACCTTGGGTCAAAGAACCAGAATTAATAAAATTCCCACCTTGCCAAAGGACGATAATTAAAGCTACGTTCACCACAATATATGTTAATGGATTGGTGAAGGCGTTAATAAAACCTACTCGAATTTGGTCGGTAGTGACGTTTTTATTTTGAGCTTTAAATTCATTCACTTCTCGGTCTTTTTGTTGAAATGCGCGGATCACACGCATTCCCTTCATTTGTTCTTGAGTTAATGTCACTAATAAATCAAATTGCTCTCGGATTTGTGTATAAAAAGGATTTGCAAAATAAATAATGGCACCAACGACAACAAATAAAATGGCAATCATAGCTAAAAATATCAGTGTCATTCGTCCATCAATTTGTGCGGCCATAATTAAAGATCCAAACACAATAAAAGGTGAACGAAGGAATAAGCGGAAAAATGTATTCAATCCACTTTGTATTTGGAACGTATCACTCGTTAATCGAGTGACGATACTCCCGGGAGAAATCGTTCCATACACTTCTTTTGGTAATTGTAAAACAAATTCAAATAAATCATTGGTTAAATTTTCTGCAAAACCTACAGCTGCCCTTGCTGATAGAAATTGTGCTGTAATTGAAAAGGTTAGCCCAGCTGCAGCAATTCCAAACATCACCAAAATATATTTGATAATATTTGCTACATCTCCAGTTGGGATGGCAACGTCAATAATTAATGCTACAATCATTGGGACTAGCAATTCTAAAACTGCTTCGACTAACTTCATTAAAGGTCCGAAGATACTACTAAGCCTGTAGCCTTCAAAATATCTAAATAATCTACTCATATTATTCCTCTACTTTTTCTTTATTCTCGATCGGATACGATACTATTAAACAATTTTTGTTGTAAAGTTGATACTGGTAGGGTTTCTAGCGCTTGAATGCTTACCCATTTGAAATCTTCCTCACTCAAATCCGCTGTCCCATCTAGTAAAAACGGAATCACTTGTACTTGCCAAATCCGATGTGAGAATACATGCTTCACTTTGGCAAATGTTGGTAGAAGTTCAAAGCCTTCTTCTTCCTCCAATATCAATGATCGGTCTAGCTTCAATTCGCCGACATCAATGCTCTCATCTAAATGGTCTACTAAAGGTTCTATCAATTCCGAACTCGTAGCGCCTTCCATAACTACATTCACTTCAACCATTGGGAAATGCCACAGACCCGTTAAAAGTTCTTTATCATTATGTTTGCGCATTAACCATTCACCTTTTTGATTCCTTATCGCATAAGCGATTCGGTGGTGTTTGGTTGCTTTTGTTTTCTTTTTCTTTACTGGGTATAGATGACTCGTATTATTCTGATAAGATTGATCAAATTCTTTGATTGGACTATCTTCAGGTTGGTAATTTGTTGGTGTCATAATGGTGGCACCAATATCCATCAGAGCTTGGTTAAAGTCCCCTGGCCTTTCCGGATCAATTAACTGATATAAGATTCCAGTGAATTCATTTTTCGTCTTATTTAAAGTGATATCACGGTCTATTTCAAATAAGCGAGCTACAATCCGCATTAAGTTACCATCTAACGCTGGTTCTGGAAGATTAAACGCAATACTACCAATTGCACCGGCAGTATATGGACCGATACCTTTCAAAGAAAGCAAGCCTTCCAACGTATTAGGCATCTCACCGTTAAAGTCAGCCATCACTTGTTGAGCTGCAAATTGCATATTACGAACACGTGAATAATAGCCTAAACCTTGCCAGAGACCCATTAATTCAGACTCTTCCACTTCGGCTAAATCTTTAATTGTGGGGAGTTCTTTAATAAACCGTTCGTAATATGGAATAACTGTATTAACTTGTGTTTGTTGCAACATAATCTCACTAACCCAAATATAGTAAGGGTTCTTCGTTTGTCGCCAAGGTAAGTCTCTTTTGTTCGCATCATACCAATCTAATAATTGAGTTCGGAATGCTTTTATCTTTTTTTCATTCCAATTGATTAGATACTGTTCGATTAACTTTTGTCTTTTGTTCGTCATTTAATCCACTTTCTATTCATTCATTTCGGCTTCGTTATCTTCAAGCCAAATTTTAATCATTTCATAGTCAAAGCCTTTACTAAGTAGACTTTGAATCATCTTTTGTTTTAAATCATAGCCGCTAAATCGGCGTTGATGTTTTCTTAAATACTTGTCTGCTTCTTTTTCTAACATATCTGCTTGATCATCTTCAGCATCATCAAAGGTTAATTCACTCATATGTTGATTCACTAAATCTTTGTCAAAGCCTTTGGTGAGTAGATGAGTATACAATTTATTACGCATCATTTTGGGTGGCAATGATTTTTTTGTTCGGATGAATTTATCAATGAGTGTTTGGATATTCTCGCTTTGTTCTTCTTCTGGGTACTCGTCCATTGCATCTAGAATTGTCATTTCATTGATCCCCTTTTTGACTTTCAATTCATTTTGAATAATGTTTGGTCCCTTAGATTTTAGTGTGTAATTTGTTCGGACATAGCTTTTTGCATATTCCAAATCATTTAAATAGCCTTGTCGAATTAGGCGATCCAAGGTATTCTCAATCACTTCTTCTGAAGGTGCAATTGAATCCTCTTCTTTTTCTTTTTTATCTCTTTGCTTATGTAAATAGTCGCGCATTTCTTTGATCGATCGCATTCCGTAAGATAAATAATTAATCGCAGCAGAGTATAATTTATGATCATTCTCTGCTGATTTAATCTTATCTAATAAGTTTTGATCCACTTCTTGGTCTTTACGCAAAGCGTATTCGATTAGAATTTCTTGATCGACACCAATAAAAAACTCGTCATCAACGAAGATTGAATAACGATTTGCTTGTTTCTGTTGTTGTGCAATTTTTGTGATTTTCATACGTCTTACCTCACTCTACTTTCTTTTATTCGATAAGGTATATTGGTACTCATACATAAATGGGTTTGTTTCAATAAATTTATAAATAAATTCGAGTTGAGTTTTAATCGAATATTTATGTAGTTCCATTTCCATTGAATAATTGTGGAGTACTTTTTGAAAGTTTGTACATTCTCTATCATATTTAAAATATAATTGATATAATGGCTTGTCCTTATCATCAATGGATATGTAAATTGTATTGGCATCCTTGCATTCAAAGGCAAATACTAAATATATATATAACATTGTCATGAAATCACTCCTTATTAAAATTTAATTATATTTAAATAGTGATTACTCAATTACTATGTTACCATATTTTGGATGTCTCTTAACGAATTACTTAACAAAAGGTGGGTGATATCTTTATGAGAAAGAAACATAAAAAAATAGTTGAAGTAGCAACAACAGCAGGTAGAATTATGCTAGAGTCTCATGCTGAAAGTTATCGAGTTGAGGATACGGTTCGACGTATTCTTCAAACTAGTGGGCTTTCTAACACGGAAGTCATCACAAATACGACAGGTCTATATGTTACTTTAGATGATTCAGATCCTGAAATCGAAGGTATTACGTTAGTCCGTCGAATAACAGACCGTAGTAACCAATTAAATAAGATTTACCGAGTAAATAATATTTCACGTCAACTGACAAGTGGTCAAATTACGATTGATGAAGCAGCTGAACGTCTCGAGGTGGTAGATGATTCAGATTACACGGTATTTAGTAAAGATTTGGCAACAGTTATCTTAGTAGTTGCCTTTGTTGTTCTTTTAGGTGGAGGTTTTTGGGATAGTGTCTTTTCAATCTTTACTGGCTTACTTGTAGCTTATTCACGTATTTTAAAAGACTTATTCCATTTGAATGGCTTTATTTATGGCGTAGCATCAACCTTAGTGACTGCATTTTTAACCAATGTAATTGCTTCAGTTGTTCCACTTGATATATCAACTGATGTTATTATCATTGCTGGTTTAATGCCTCTATATCCGGGGACTGCTGTGACCAATGGCCTTCGGGATATGTTGAAAGGAGATTATATCTCTGGTGTCGCTCGTGTCGCTGACGCGATTGTTATTGCACTGAGTTTAGCAATTGGAGTCGCAATTGGCCTTTACTTTTACGGGGAGGTTACATCATGGTTGGTATAATTATCCAAGTTATCGGGGCATATGTAGCCACAATCACAGCTGCCATTACGCTTGAAGCACCTAGATCACTCATCTTTAAGACGGGTTATGCGGGAGCAATCGGCTACCTTGTATATCTTCTATTGGCAAACCCAATGGGTGTTGCTTTAGCAACATTTTTTGCTTGTAGTGTTGTATCATTAATTGGCCAATTCTTTGCGCGTCGTTTTAAAGCACCGGTAACCATCTTTTATATCCCAGCCTTTTACCCATTTGTGCCTGGGTCTGCGATTTATCAGACAGCTCTTTACTTTATTCAAGGAGACTATGATCTAAGTAATTATTATCTCATACAAACTCTTTCAATCGCTGGAGCGATTGCTTTAGGTGTATTTTTTACAGATTCAATCTTAGAGATATACATGCATGTTCAATTCAAAATGTTAAACATGAGAAAATAAGCAAAAATGCGTCAGAATTCGATTTGGAATTCCGACGTTTTTCTTATGTTTACTTTATTTCTTGAAAATGACTGCGCTTAAACCAGCTAATTTAATTTGTGTTGAAGATAACATTTCAATGCCTTGTGGTTGCATTAAAGGTTCAGTATCAACCCGATTCTGATCGGCAATCACTTGCGCCAATTCAACTTCTTCCGGTAATGTGAACGTACGACTACGTTTGTTTCCATTAATCACTATAATATACTCGTCCCCTTGAGTTCCTCTCACTTTATAAGCAATCGCAACGTCACGTTCACGAATTTCTGGAACATTTAATAGTTGAACATTTGTATCAATGAGTTCTTTATCCGCCAATCTAAAGGCATCTGTTGAATGACGGAGTTGAATTAAGCCGCGCATATGCTCCATCGTTGTATTCTCAATTGAGTAACCATTCACTCCTCTAACTTTTTCCCATTCAAACTTGTTAATCGCATCGGACGAGTCATAAGAGTCATGAATAAAGTATGGATATTCAATCGGGTCTCCATTATTATTAGTAAAGTAAGTAGAATTATCTGGAATATCGCCCCACTCATCTACCATGGTTTTAAATTCTGGGTGCTTAAATTGTTTGGTACGACCGTATTCTTGACCGGCATGAATAAATGCTATCCCTTGAGATGTTAATACTATTAAGTTTCCAAGGCGAATCCGTTGATGGATTTCTTCCGTATGGAGCATTGGATCTTTATTAATAGATTGGGCAATAACATCGTGTAAAGTTAAGTTATCATGTGCTTCAATATATTGGACGACATCACCTGGTTGGTCCGCTTCGAAATTATGCGGTTGCCCTTTAATATTATCGAAAATCTTCTGCACATTTCGGCGCCCACCAGTAATAAAGCGTGGCTTCCCTTCACTTTGGAAACCAGATTTTAACTCGTCTCGGATTTCGTCTGAGAATGAGCCAACAGCTTCTGTATCTGACATCCATAATTGATTCGCTGCTTGAACGTCCTCAGCACCTTCATCTCCAACGTACGTAATCCAACCTTCACCGATCATTAAGATATTTGGATTAATTTTGACCGTTTCATCATAAGCTAATTGAACTGTTTCTGCATCTAAATCTCCCATCATATCAAATCTGAAGCCATCAACTTTAAATTCTTCAACTAAGTACTTTAATGAGTCAACAATTAAGCGACGAGTCATATAGTGGGTACTTCCTAAACGTCCGCCACCAAAGTTAGTTCTTGATGTACCATCTGAATCCATAAAATGATAATACTCAGGTTCTAAATCTTCAAGAATATGGAGTTCTGCAGTGTGATTATACACGACGTCCAGTGTCACTGCCATTCCCCTTTTGTGGATTTCATTCACAAGTTCTTTAAACTCTTTAATCCGGGATGATGGGTCTTCTGGGTTAATCGAATACATCCCTGTTAAAGCGAAATAATGCATGGGGTCATAGCCCCAGTTATAGTTCGTCCAGGCCGATTTATATTCTAAGAAGCGCTCACCGGTCTCGTATTCATTCGCATGATAATAACTTAAGACAGGTAATAACTGCACATGCGTGACCCCAAGGGATTGAATATAGTCCAAGCGTTCTGTCATCGCTTCAAACGTTCCGAAGCGGTGGTGTAGTTCATCCTTTATTGATGGATCTGATGTAAAGTCCCGCACGTGAACTTCGTAAATCACTGCATCTTCTCTTCGTTTGTAGTTTTCAACTTTAGCAAAATCTAATTTTTGTCCAATGTTCTCTGGTGCAACAATCGCGGCTTTGGCGATATACGATGCTTCGTCGTGGCTATTCCAAGTACCCAGTGATTTAGCGTAAGGGTCTAAAGCTAAGACTGTCTTATCCTCACGGTTAATTTGGTAATGATAACAATAATTATTGAAATTATCGATACCAGTCACTGTTTCTTGATTCAATGTCACTTCCCACAAACCTTTGTCATATGAGTTCATTTCCACTACTGCGACTTGTTTTTCTTGATTGTCTTTATCATACAATAATACTTGGACAGATTTAGCGCTCGGTGACCATAATCTTAATACAGCTGTCCCATCAGAATTTAATACAGGTCCGAGTGGTCCATCATATGCAAATTGTTCATCTTTCTCTTTCCAAGTGAGATTTGTTGTCAATCTTTCTGTCATAAACTTCCTCCTACATTGTGTTTAATATCAAAAAAGCCAGATAATATTGAAGGATCTAATTAGCGATCGTCCTCAACACTATCTGACTGTGAGTTCATTCTATATTAAATAGATACGATGTTTTTATCTTCGCCGTTAATATATGCCATTACATTGTCAAAGGCAATTTGAGCACGAAGGACCATTGCTTCATCAGTTAAGTAACCAACATGTGGTGTTAACAATGCATTTTTTGCATGAAGTAATGGATAATCGTTTGGAATTGGTGGCTCCATGTCAAAGACATCAATGCCTGCACCAGCGATTTTTCCTTCATTTAAAGCATTTGCTAAAGCTTCATTATCAATAATCGGTCCTCTAGCTACATTAATTAAGATAGCTGATTCTTTCATATTATCCAGCTCTCTTTTACCGATTGTGTGCTTAGTATCTTCAGTCATTGGAAGATGGATTGAGATAATATCACTTTCTTTAATCAGTGTATCTAAGCTTACATATTCAACACCCGCATCAATCGCTTCTTGTTTCTCTGAGCGGTTATACCCTAAGACTTTAGCTCCGAAAGCTTTGAATAGTTTTGCTGTATGAATTCCAATTGTCCCGGTACCAATAATACCGACTGTTTTTCCATGAATTTCTTGTCCTTGAATTAATCCTGGAAAATCGTCGCCTTTACGGACATCTAAGTCTCCTTGTTTCACTTCACGTAAAACATTCAGAGCTAAACCAATAGATAATTCTGCGACTGCTTGAGTAGCATAACCCGATGCATTTGCGATTTTAATGCCTTTTTCTTTAGCACTAGCGTTATCTACATGGTCTACCCCTGTAAAAGCAACATCGATAAATTTAGTTTTGTCTAATTTCTCAATCACTTCTTTAGGATACGGATTGTTGGCAATAATCACCACTTCAGAGTCTTTACTACGCTCATATAATTCATCTGGATCTGTTGTTTTTGTTTCATGATAGACAAACCCATGGCCTAAATCTTTTAATGGCTGTGCCAATTCTTCAATGTATTCCTTTGGTACACGTAATGGTTCTAATAAGCTAATTTTCATAATATCCTCCAATAATTCAATATTTATAGTTTAAATGATTTAAGGTAACGCTTGCAAGTATTATTAACAAAATAAAAAATAATCTTCTTAAATACAACTTGCCTGACTCAATGTATAATAGATTATAGTATTAATATAGCATGAATATGAATGGAATGAGTAAGATATGCCTTTTGATTTTTGATTTGTCAATTTAAGCTAGAAATAATTTAACTCTGATACATTCTCAATAAAGACCTCCAACGGCGT
>NZ_JBHSHQ010000031.1:0-2437 GCF_042652985.1 Ruoffia tabacinasalis
TGAGAACAGCTTTTCGAACATTAACTTCCTACGCGTTAGATATTGAAAACAGTTTAACTTATACACTCTCAAATGGGGTTGTGGAAGGCACCGTAAACAAAATCAAGATGATCAAACGATCTGGCTATGGTTATCGCAATTACGGTCACTTAAGGTGTCGTATTTTAATCTCAACCCAGCTTCAACAACTTAATGCTGAACCTGTACGCCCATTGTATTTTTGTGACGAAGCGGTACTCTAGACGAATATACTCTCATCCAACAGATCACTAAATGACTTACATAAAAAAAAGACGATAGAACTAAATCTATCGCCTTAAATATTCACCAACACTATTTGACAAAGAACCAATTAAAAAGGCATCCATGAAACGAATCATAAATACCTGAACACAAAAAAAGAACGCCAAGCGTTCTTTGAATCATTAAGCGGGTGACGAGAATCGAACTCGCGACAACAGCTTGGAAGGCTGTAGTTTTACCACTAAACTACACCCGCATAATATAACGGTCCGGACGGGATTTGAACCCGCGATCTCCTGCGTGACAGGCAGGCATGTTAACCCCTACACCACCGGACCAATGTATTTTTAATTTTAAAATCAATAAGGAGGATAAGGGATTCGAACCCTTGCGCGCTTTTACACGCCTGACGGTTTTCAAGACCGTTCCCTTCAGCCGGACTTGGGTAATCCTCCGTGATGAAAGTAAAATTAATGATCCGTACGGGACTCGAACCCGTGTTACCGCCGTGAAAGGGCGGTGTCTTAACCGCTTGACCAACGGACCAAAACAATATAAATATTAAGTTTTAGCAATAATATGAATATAAAACTTACGGAGAAGGAGGGATTTGAACCCTCGCGCCGGCAAAACCGACCTACACCCTTAGCAGGGGCGCCTCTTCAGCCTCTTGAGTACTTCCCCAAATCCAAAATTTTATAGTTTTAATATCACTAATGGGCCTGAGTGGATTCGAACCACCGACCTCACCCTTATCAGGGGTGCGCTCTAACCAACTGAGCTACAGGCCCGTATGAAATTAAAAGCGGGTGACGAGAATCGAACTCGCGACAACAGCTTGGAAGGCTGTAGTTTTACCACTAAACTACACCCGCATAATTAAGTAAGTAGTTAAGTTTAGTATTAAGATAAAATTGCGGGGGTAGGATTCGAACCTACGACCTTCGGGTTATGAGCCCGACGAGATGCCAGCTTCTCCACCCCGCGATAATGTTTAAAAGGAGGATAAGGGATTCGAACCCTTGCGCGCTTTTACACGCCTGACGGTTTTCAAGACCGTTCCCTTCAGCCGGACTTGGGTAATCCTCCAAAATATATATTATGTGTTTTTTACGGTCTTCAATGGACCTTGTAGGACTCGAACCTACGACCGGACGGTTATGAGCCGTCTGCTCTAACCAACTGAGCTAAAGGTCCTATATAGCGGCGAAGGGGATCGAACCCATGACCTCCCGGGTATGAACCGGACGCTCTAGCCAGCTGAGCTACACCGCCTTTATAAAATATTAATGGAGAATAGCGGGATCGAACCGCTGACCTCCTGCGTGCAAGGCAGGCGCTCTCCCAGCTGAGCTAATTCCCCATAATATCAATCGGGAAGACAGGATTCGAACCTGCGACCCCTTGGTCCCAAACCAAGTGCTCTACCAAGCTGAGCTACTTCCCGAAATTATAAACGCACCCTGTAGGAGTCGAACCTACAACCGCCTGATTCGTAGTCAGGTACTCTATCCAATTGAGCTAAGGGTGCTCTTTTCTATTACTTTAACACATAACTAAGTGTTATGCCGAGGGCCGGAATCGAACCGGCACGGTAGTCACCCACCGCAGGATTTTAAGTCCTGTGCGTCTGCCAGTTCCGCCACCCCGGCAATATGCCGAATTTACTTCTCTTGGCAAAGCGGAAAACGGGGTTCGAACCCGCGACCCCCACCTTGGCAAGGTGGTGCTCTACCACTGAGCTATTTCCGCGTTGATGCCGGCTAAAGGAGTTGAACCCTCGACCCTCTGATTACAAATCAGATGCTCTACCAACTGAGCTAAGCCGGCTTATTAAGTTAAATGCGGGTGAAGGGACTTGAACCCCCACGCCCGAAGGCGCTAGATCCTAAATCTAGTGCGTCTGCCAATTCCGCCACACCCGCGTTTGTCTCTATATAAGAGAATGAGTCGTACAGGGATCGAACCTGTGACCCTCTGATTAAAAGTCAGATGCTCTACCTACTGAGCTAACGACTCTTGAGACATGGAGGATGACGGGATCGAACCGCCGACATCCTGCTTGTAAGGCAGACGCTCTCCCAGCTGAGCTAATCCTCCAAAATATAAACAATGCATGGCAACGACCTACTCTCACAGGACCAAAGGTCCAACTACCATCGGCGCTAAGAAGCTTAACTGCTGTGTTCGGCAT
>NZ_JBHSHQ010000032.1:0-10441 GCF_042652985.1 Ruoffia tabacinasalis
AAAACATTGTACCGCAAAAGGGCTGTTACATGGCCTTTTATCTTTTACACAATTATATGGACTTTATCGTGTTTTACTGTTCTTAAGAATAACAACTGTTAGAATAAACATATCTTTGATATAATAATTTAGAATTACATTATAAGGAGGCAATGCATGGCCGAAGCGTTGATAATTTATACAAGTTTAACTGGTAATACGGAAGCATGTGCTGAAATTGTGTCTGCCCAGCTCGAAGAGCATGGCATCGATGTAACAATGGAAGATGTAATGCTTTCAGAGCCAGAGGATTTCCTAGACTATGATATCGTCTTAGTGGGTAGTTACACATACGGTGTTGACGGTGTTCTACCCGATGAGATGGAAGAATTCCATGAAGAATTGGCGGAATTGGACCTGTCTGGGAAAGTGTATGGTGTGTTTGGTTCAGGTGACGATTTCTACCCTGTCTTCTGCAGTGCCGTAGATGACTTTGAAGAACAATTTGAAAAAGCGGGTGCCGTTAAAGGCGGGACAGGCGTAAAGGTTAATCTTTACCCTGAAGAAGAAGATGAAGAACTTCTTAAGAAACTTGCTGATGACATTGTCGCCAAATATGAAAACTAATGAGGGAAAGAAGGAATTTATTGTGTTAGAAAATTTTGATACATTACTAAACAAATATGCAGATTTAATCGTGAATAAAGGGATTGCTGTTGGTGAGGACGATTACGTACTTATCAATGCTGATATTGAGCAAGCGCCCTTAGTTCGCCTTGTTGTTAAAAATGCATACCAATCAGGTGCGAAGAAAGTGATCGTAAACTGGTCAGATGACATTATCACTCGCGTTAACTATGAAGGACAAGACGTTGACACATTAACGGATATTCCTCAATACAAAGTGGATGAAGCACATGATTTATTAGATAAACGTGCGAAACGTATTGCCCTTCGCTCATCAAATCCAAACGCTTTAAAAGGCGTTGACCCTAAAAAGATTAGTGAAAGTCAATTAGCTTCTTCTCAAGCTTTAGAAAAAGTACGTAACGCTACTCAAGCAAACGTAGTGAGCTGGTTAGTATGTGCGGGTGCGGGTGAAGAATGGGCAAAATTAGTCTTCCCAGAATTAGAAACAACCGAAGAACAAGTAGACGCATTATGGGACCAAATCTTCAAAACAACTCGTGTGTATGAAGAAAACCCCGTTAAAGCATGGGACGCTCATGAAGCAACATTGAATGAAAAAGCAGATTTCTTAAATGCTGAACAATTCGATCAATTACACTACACAGGTCCAGGCACTGACTTTACACTTGGTTTACCAAAAAATCACGTATGGGAAAGCGCTGGAAGTGTGAATGAAAATGGTGAGATTTTCATTGCTAATATGCCAACAGAGGAAGTATTTACTGCACCTGATTTCCGTCGTGCCGAAGGAACCATTACATCGTCTAAACCATTAAGTTATGGTGGAACGGTCATCGATGGTATGACGTTCAAATTTGAAGATGGTGAAGTTGTTGAAGTTTCTGCAGAACAAGGTGAAGAAACACTTAAAGCTCTAATCAATGATAACAAAGGTTCAAAATCATTAGGTGAAGTCGCTTTAGTACCACATAAATCACCAATTTCTCAATCAGGAATTATTTTCTACAATACATTATTTGATGAAAATGCATCGAATCACTTAGCCTTAGGTCAAGCATATGCGACATCTGTACAAGGTGGAGCTAAAATGGACCGCGACCAATTAGAAGAAGCTGGTTTAAACCGTTCAAACGTCCATGTTGACTTCATGGTTGGTAACGGAGAAATGAACATTGATGGTATCAAAGAAGACGGTACAGTTGTTCCAATCTTTAGAAATGGGGAATGGGCTTTTTAAGCTCAAAAAACTAGGAGGTATGTTGTATGTCAGATGAGAATAAAACTGGAAACGCGTTAGAGCAGGAGCTAGTAAAACGATTAGAACAATTTGACCGACGATTTGATCGTAATGGTTGGTTTTTCTTAGTTATCGTCATTGTCATTTTCTTTATTACTTTATATTTATTTATGCAAATATTTAGGGTTCCCGAAGTTGATACATATACCTCTTCGAATGAAATACTCGGACAAATCGAAAGTCTTGAAGAACGAATCGAATCTTATGAGATTCGAATTGAAGAATTAGAGGCTGAATAATTTTAGAAGGATTTTTTCATGAAAATATTACATATAAATTCATACTTCTCAACTTCCGGCCTATTTAACCAATTATATAGTCGCCAAGTTGAGTCGGATATTGATATTGATGTTTATGTACCGATCCCGCATCAATATCCAGAAGACAGGTTATCAACGAGTGGAGAATATACTACGGTCAGTCGAAATCATCATCAACTGACTCGTTGGGTATTCCCGATTAAACATCATTTAATATTAACGGATTTACTCACTCGTTATGACTTTGAGTCTTATCAATTAATTCACGCGCATTCATTATTCTCAAACGGTTGGCTCGCACTGCAACTTCATAAGAAATATAATATTCCATATGTCGTTGCTGTTCGTAATGCCGATATGCGCACATTCTTTCAAAGAATGCCTTGGATGAGAAAAACTGGGATTAACATCTTAAAGCATGCTTCAAAAATTGTATTTATTTCAAAAAATACTTACAACGAAATTTTTGAAACATACATCCCTGATTCTCTACAAGCTACTCTAAAAGAAAAAGCCCATATTATTCCAAATGGTGTCAGTGATTATTGGCATGATAATCGTTATAAAGATAAAAAATCTAACTTGCATCAACCTTTAAGAATCGTCACAACCGGTAAGATTATGGCATTGAAGCGTTTCGTAGAATTAGCTGGATTAGTTCAAAGTTATTCTCAAGAACACTCGCCTGCTGAACTTCATATTATCGGTCCAAGTTGGGACTATTCCATTCTAAAAGAGTTACAACAAATGCCGGTCGTTACTTATCATGGTAAACAAGATATGGAAAGTATGAAAGAGTTATATCGCTCGATGGATATTTTTGCAATGCTCTCCTACCCTGAAACATTTGGTCTTGTTTATGTAGAAGCAATGAGCCAAGGCTTGCCAGTCATTTATACAAAAGGTGAAGGCTTTGATAATTTCTTCCCCAACAAAGAAATTGGGATGAGTGTGGATCATAAAAGTCAAACTGAGTTCAATCAAGCGGTTGATTACATTCGTCAAAATTATGCACAAATGTCTCAACAAGCGGTGGAACAAATGCAAAGATTTAAATGGGATAAGATTAATCAAGAATATTTAAACTTATATCAATTAATTACAAAGGAGTCTATCAATGAGTAAAGTAAAAAAAGCAGTGATACCTGCTGCTGGTTTAGGAACTCGATTCTTACCTGCAACGAAGGCAATGGCAAAAGAAATGTTACCTATTGTAGATAAACCAACGATTCAATTTATTGTTGAAGAAGCTGTTGCTTCAGGTATTGAAGACATTTTAATTGTAACTGGTAAAAGTAAACGTCCGATTGAAGATCATTTCGACTCAAATATCGAACTAGAAGAACATCTTAGAGAAAATGGCTTAGAAGATTTGTTAGACATTGTTAACGATACAACCAATGTTAACTTATTCTTTGTCCGCCAAGCTTATCCTAAAGGTCTGGGCCACGCAGTTCTTCAAGCAAAAGCTTTCATTGGTGATGAACCATTCATTGTTATGCTAGGTGATGACGTGATGCAAAGTGAGGTTCCATTAACGAAGCAACTGATTAATGTTTATGACGAAACACATGCGTCTAACATTGCGGTTATGGAAGTACCTTATGAAGATACAAACAAATACGGTGTCATCGCACCAGAACGTGAATATGCTGAAGGGATTTATAATGTGGAGCGTTTTGTTGAGAAACCAAATCCAGAAGATGCACCAAGTAATTTGGCTATTATTGGACGCTACTTATTAACTCCAGAAATATTTGAAATTTTAGAAAACCAAGCACCTGGTGCTGGTAACGAAATTCAATTAACTGATGCGATCGATACATTAAACAAATCGCAACGCGTCTTTGCTAAACGCTTTGATGGTAAGAGATACGATGTTGGAAGTAAATTTGGCTTCCTTGAAATGAGTGTCGAAATTGGTCTGGATCATCCAGAAATTAAAGATGAATTAAAACAACATATCATTGCCTTAGGTAAAGAACTTAAAGCATAAAAAATTGAGGGAATCCGAATGGACTC
This sequence comes from Ruoffia tabacinasalis, assembly GCF_042652985.1. NCBI lineage: Bacteria > Bacillati > Bacillota > Bacilli > Lactobacillales > Aerococcaceae > Ruoffia > Ruoffia tabacinasalis. The sequence goes on from NZ_JBHSHQ010000032.1 coordinate 4,210, forward strand.
CCTCAATTTTTTTATTCTCCTTTTTGCTTTGTCATTAAAACTGGGCCTTCTTTAGTGATTGCAATTGAATGTTCGAATTGTGCACAGTATCCACCGTCACGCGTACGAGCAGTCCAACCGTTATCATCCATCTTCATCTTCCAAGTTCCCGTTGTAATCATTGGTTCGATTGTAATGGTCATACCCTCTTTTAAGCGTAGACCTTTCCCAGCTAAACCGTAGTGAGGAATTGCTGGCTCTTCGTGAATTGTTGGACCAATACCATGTCCAATAAAGTCACGAACAACACCGAAACCTTCGCCTTCTGCATAAGTTTGAATTGCATGACCGATATCTCCGATACGGTTCCCTACAACAGCTTGTTCGACACCTAACATTAATGCTTTATAAGTGACATCAACTAGACGTTGGTGCTCTGGAGTTAATTCTCCAACAGCGTATGTCCAACAGCTATCAGAAATTGCACCATTTAAGTCAACACAAAAGTCAACATTCGCAATGTCACCGGCTTTAAGTACATACCCTGATGGGAAACCGTGACAGATTTCGTCATTCACACTAATACATGTTGCGTATTTATACCCTTCATAACCGATTTGAGCTGCGACTGCCCCAGCGCCTTCAATGCGCTTTTGAACGAATTTATCAATCTGATTTGTCGTCACACCTGGTTTGATAAAGTCGCGTAATTCTTCATGAATCCCTGCTAAAATCTCTCCGGATTCTGTCATTTGTTCTATTTCTCTTTGTGATTTTAATGTAATCATTCTTCTTCCCTTTCTACTTTTCCCATTCTATATTTATAACACTTGCGATCTTATTATTGCTCTCATTAATAATAACTTGTTGAGTTTGTTTACTCTCTTCCAAATCAGCTTGATTACAGATAGCCACAGTGTCTTGTGGGAGTATTTCTTTCTCGTATTTTACTTCGATGCGTTTCATCTTGTAGTTTTCGCTAATATTAGACGGAATAGTACGGTACGCCCACCTCAGATAGACCAGATTATTCACATGCAAGTTCTCATCGATATCACTTTCATCAATACCAACTCGAATATCTTCTTCGTTTGCCACATTCGTAAATGCTTTAATCTTCGAAAATTCAATTGTATAAGATGAGTCAATAATATCTTCCGTTTCTAAAGGAGCTGGATTAATTCTAACTATTCGACGCTTCTCCATATCAATGGCTGCGAACTTAGCGAATACTTCATATAACAATTGTCCATCACTCACAACGCTATAACGTCGAGTACAGAAGAAACGGTTAACTTCAATGAGTCGCGTATCAATCTCAAGTGTAGCATTAAGTTCTGCTTCTTTAAGAATTCGAATCTCATATTGAGTGATGACCCATGTATGATTTTCTTGAATGAATTTAACATTCAATTGATTCTGTAAATAATTATCATGTAAGCCACTTACTTCCATGGCTTTCTCTAATATCTTTGTCAAATCGATTTGAGTCGTTCCAGGGATTATCAAATCATCTGTTACAACCAATTCTTTGCTGACTACTTTTAACTTTGAATCTTCCATCGATCCTGTCCCCCCCTAATATTGCTATAAAAACAATTATACCAAAAAAATTCATAACTAACAGAAAAGAAGCATAATAAAAAAGGATTATTGAATATTTAAGAGTTGCTCGTTTTAATCGTCCTATATTTGCTTATTTATGACACTAAAAAAACTAGTCGGATAGAATCCGACTAGCTTTAATCATTTAAATAAATATTAACGCATTTGGCGTAGGATAAATGAAACAATTGCAATAAGAACGACCGCACCTAGTAGTGCAGGAATAATGAAGAATCCACCAATTTCAGGACCAAAGCCTGATAAAAATTGATTCCCGATCCATGAACCGACGAAACCAGCAATAATATTACCAATTACACCGCCTGGGATATCGCGTCCCATAATCATTCCAGCTATCCATCCGATGATACCACCGACGATTAGTGACCATAACCAACCCATATTATTCATCTCCTTTTTTTAATTATACAAAACATTTTCATTTTGTAACTTTATTATATCAACTTGTGGCTATTATTGCGAATATAAAGGCTTGAGAACAGGCTTTCATTTTGAAAAAAATATAAATAAGTCTTTAAAACGTTGATGTAACAATGTTTTTTGTTAACATTCAGTTCACAATATATATCCTCAATTTTTATCCCTTACTTACCCTGTTTTTCATTTTATATAATGATTATCATCTTTCTGTTATAATATATATAATATAATGTCAGTTGGAGGGATAATATGGAAAAAATATACCCAAATAAATTACAAATTAATGATGAAATTCGCGTGTTGAGCCCTAGCTCTTCAATTAAACGCGTGAATTCTGAAGCTGATAATGAGCAACTCGTTAAATACTTCGAGAAGCTCGGTTACAAGATCAGCTACAGTCGACATATCGATGAGATGGATGAAATGAACTCTGCTTCTATTAAAAGCCGCGTCGAGGATTTACACGAAGCTTTCCGTGATCCTCAAGTTAAAATGATTTTAACTTCGATTGGTGGGTTTAATTCGAATGAATTACTACCGTATCTGGACTATGAGTTAATTAGAAGTAACCCAAAAATACTTTGTGGTTATTCTGATACTTCCGCTTTGCAAAATGCTATTTTTGCTAAAACAGGTTTAGTAACTTATAGTGGTCCAGCCTATTCCTCTTTTAAAATGAAGGAACTTCAGGATTATCAGACTAATGCTTGGCAAGCGGCGATAACTAAACATTCTTATAACTTAAATCCAAGCGACTTCTATACGAGTGATGAATGGTTTATTCCAGAAAAACGTCGGGATCTAAAAGAAAATGAATGGACAGAATACTCAAGTGGTAAGGCTAGCGGAACTGCTATTGTTGGTAATTTAAATACTTTTAATTTACTTCAAGGGACTCAATATATGCCTCAAGTCGATGATGCGATCTTATTTATCGAAAGTGCGGAAGAAAACGATGCCTTTGACTTTGCCAGAAATCTGGCTTCATTATTACAAGTTTATCCTGAACCTGCTGCCGTTATTATTGGTCGCTTTCCTAAAGAATCAGACATGAGTGAAGATACACTTCACTACATATTGAATAAGCATTCGATTTTACAAAGCATTCCGGTCATCTACAATGTGAACTTCGGTCATACTCAACCAATCTTTACATTCCCTATTGGTGGAACAGTTGCTATCAACACAGCTGCTCTTTCACTTTCAGTTGTTCAAGGTTAATTTTCAATCAAAACTAAAACCAGCGATGCCCATATTGGAATCGCTGGTTCTTTATTTATCTCATTGTTACAAATTCTTCTGCACCTGTTGGGTGAATAGCAATAATTGAGTCAAATTGAGCTTTTGTAGCCTTCATCTTCATCGCTACACCAAAGCCTTGAATCATCTCATCAACGCCTTCTCCGATACCATGCAAGCCAATAACGACTTCTTCTGGCCCATAACATACGAGTTTAAATTTATTTTGTTCACGATGCCAAGCTGCAGAAGCATACATTGAATAGAAAGTATTTGTATACACTTTAATATTCTCTTCACCAAACTCTTTAATCGCGTCTTTCTCTGAATATCCAATTGTACCAATCGCTGGATGGCTAAAGATAACAGTTGGAATATTTGTATAATCAATTGCTGAAGTTGCCCCATTATTAAATAAATATTCCGATAACGTACGCCCTGCTCTAATCGCAACTGGAGTTAAATCAACACGATCAATCACATCACCAATCGCGTAAACGCCAGCTTCTTCAGTTTCATGACCATCATTGACATTGATTTGTCCTTTTTCATCAACCGTGATGGCAGTATTTTCTAAACCTAAATTTTCAGTATTAGCGACACGTCCAACGGCTGCAACAACACGGTCAACAACTAGTTTCACTTCGCCGTCTACTAAACATTCGATTTTATCACCATTTTTACGGTATTCAGTAAAGGTGGTATTAGGCATATGTGTCGGTCCATCTTCATTGATTGCGCCAAGTAGCAAATCACTTAACATGTCATCAAAAGAACGTAATGGTTTTTCATATCTTGTGACTAATGTTGTATCAACCCCTAAGTTACTCATTACTTGTGATAATTCAACGGCAATGTAACCTGCACCAACGACAGCTACTTTCTCAGGTAAAGTCGTCCAGTTGAAGAAATCATTTGAGTTATCAACTAATTCTCCACCCGGTACTTCTACCTTACTTGGGCGTCCACCTGTCGCGATTAAGATGTTTTTAGCTGTTAATGTTTCGCCGTTTACTTCAACGGTGTGTCCATCAACGAATGATGCGTGACCTCTATATAAAGTTATGCCATTTTTTTCAATGTTATTCTCATAACCTGATCTTGAACGACTGACGTAACCATCACGTGCTTCACGAAATTCATCAAAGTTAAAGCTTGTGTTTTCAGCATGGAAACCATATCCAGGTCCGTATTTATGAATACTATCCGCAACTCTTGAGGCATACCAACTAACTTTCTTAGGGACACACCCACGGTTTACACACGTTCCCCCTAAATCAACGGCCTCAATTACCGCTACTTTTGCTCCATGCTCTGCCGCACGGTTTGCAGAAGAAATTCCGCCACTTCCTCCACCAATAACTATATAATCAAATTCTACCATATTTATATTCAGTCCTTTCTTTCTAACCATACTGCAGCCATTGTTTGACTGGCAGGAATCACTGCATTTATCTTACCATGATTATCATATGCTTTATAAAATAATTGCCCTGCGTTGTTATAACCAAATGCATAGACTAACAGCCAATGATTTTTATACTTACTTCCAAACGCTTTAGTTGTTCCAACAATAACTGGGTAGGGCTTTGCTTGGGATAACTCTTTCGTAACGATTGGATTACTAATAAGATGCCACCTTGGTTTATAATCGATGTCCTCGAACAGAGCTTTTAATCCACCGATTAAATCCCAAGGGTAAGTCCCTTTATACCAAAATCGACCATCAATGCGTGGTTTTAATCCAATAATTAAGTCATCCATAGATAATTCTTTTTCATAATCTTTCTGAATAACGTAATGTGCCAAAGCTGCAGCAGTATATGTACCACAATAGCCAGGAAATTCGCGATTAACATATTTACGATAAACTTTCATAGCGCGTGGGTTTATCCCTGTCCATTCTGTTGGCCAATCTTTTCTAGTATACTTTTGTTTTTTCACGATTCTTACCCTACTTCCCTATATTAGTCTACTATATCTATGAAAAATGAACTAATTAATTGCTTAAATTCATCACAATAATTAAAAAAGAATATTAACCGGGTTCTATAATTTTTAGTGTTGGTGAGAAATCAGCAGCACTATTTTTGTATACACAAAAAGCCAGTGATTTCCGTTATGATGTAAGTACGACCAAACACATAAGAAAGGAAATCAACATGGCTGACTTACATTCTACCGCTCTTTTACTAGGAATTAAAGACCCTCACATTAAATTAACGCATGGTTTACAAGAAGAATCTTATGGAGATGTTCAACAATTTCGTCCATCGGCTCAATCGGCTTCCCTTGACGTGAAGGGGTCCCATCGAAAAGTCCTCACGGTGACGGGCATCTCGATCATCTGCCTCAAGCCTGTTCTCACTGTGGCTGTCTAAATCAAAGTACTCACGATATCATACGAAACGGTACGATGAATTCCGTCGTTTTACTGGGACAATATAACTTCCAGCCTGTCTATTTAAAGTTAAAGAAACAACGCTATTTGTGTAAACATTGCCGTCGGACCACAGTGGCCATCACTCCTTTAACTCGTCGGCATTGTTTTATTTCTAATGCGGTGAAGTATGTCATCATTAAAGAATTAGCTCAGATGCAGTCCATGACCTTAATCGCCCAACACCTGAATGTTTCAACCACGACGGTCATCCGTCAATTAAAAACCTATGGGGACAACCTAAATCCTAAGCCTAGCCGCTTACCGTCCCACTTGGCGATCGATGAATTTAAATCGGTTAAAAATGTGCCCAGGGCAATGTCGTGTCTGTTAATGGATAACGCGACACATCAAATGGTGGATATCCTTGAAGACCGAACTCAACGGTATTTAAGGGCTTATTTCTTACGGTTCTCACTGGAAGAACGGCGGCAGGTGAAAACCATCACCATGGATAGGTATTCCCCTTATCGAGACTTTTTACCGCGGTTATTCCCGAATGCCCATGTCATTATTGACCGCTTCCAT
>NZ_JBHSHQ010000033.1:0-34574 GCF_042652985.1 Ruoffia tabacinasalis
ATGAAATTCACATGGCGTTTTTTATTTAATTGGATTTTTTGAAGTGGCTAACTTCATTATAAAATCCGCCATTTATATATATACACAAAAAGGAGGTATTTTTTATGAACATTTCAAAATCATTTATTCGAGAAGTTCCAAAAGATTTGCGACCGAGGGAAAGATTACTGACCTATGGTGAAAAAGCTTTGTCAGATCAGGAATTATTAGCAATATTGTTTAGGACAGGGACGCGTGAAGAGAATGTACTCAATCTTGCCTTGCGATTTATCGATCACTTTCAAAATTTAAATGAATTAAAACATTCAAGCATTGAAGAGTTTCAACAAGTCAAAGGTGTCGGACCGGTGAAGGCCATTGAACTTAAAGCTGCGATTGAATTAGGTTACCGGATTGCGACCAGTGCAGTGCCAAAGTATGGACACATTGTATCAACCCGGTCAGCTGGTGAATGGCTAATTACAGAAATGGCTGATTTACACCAAGAACATCTTGTTGTGTTGTTTCTTAACACCAAAAATGAAATTATTAAGAAACGGACTATCTTTATTGGCTCCGTAAATAGTTCTGTCGCGCATCCGAGAGAGATTTTTAAAGAAGCAGTAAAGTATCCTACTGCCCGAATTATCATTGCCCATAATCATCCAAGTGGGGATACACAACCAAGTCCAGCAGACTTACACTTTACAAGGCGAATGATTGCGTGTGGTGAGTTAATGGGGATTAATGTTTTAGATCATTTGATTATAGGGCAAGATGAATATTTAAGTATTCATGAAACCACGAACTTATTTGATTAAAAATTTAAATAAAAATGTAAAAATATTGCATTTTTTATCAATTGTGATAACATTAACATATGTTTTTGTCAGAGGTAAGAAAGATTTTTAAATAATTCAATTCGTACCATCAGCAAGAATATAATACAAGTGCTAGGCACGAAGAGGAGGCTATGAAAATGGCAGAAGGAAAAGTAAAATGGTTTGACGCTGGTAAAGGTTTTGGATTCATCGAACGTGATGGAGAAGCGGACGTATTTGTACATTTCTCAGCAATCCAAGGTGACGGATTCAAATCTTTAGAAGAAGGTCAAGAAGTATCTTTCGATATTGAAGAAGGAGCTCGCGGACCTCAAGCAGCTAACGTTAATAAACTATAATTTTGTTAACAATGACTAATTAAAATCTCTTTAAAGAGTAAAGCTCAGGACATTTGTCTTGAGCTTTTTTATATGCATATAAATTGAATGAAAGTGCTTCCGATGATAGACTGGATTGTGAACAGAGTAAATATTAAGCCATTATATTGATAGTGACTCATGTATTTATTGAATGAATTTAATTATATGATACCTATACTCATGAAAGGGGAAATATTAGTGAAAACTTACCAAATGTATATCGATGGTGCTTGGACAAATAGTCAAAGTTCCGAGACAAAAGATGTGATTAACCCTACAACCGAGGAAGTCATTGCGAAAGTTCCAATTGGAAATAAAGAGGACGCGAATAAAGCTGTTGCAGCTGCCAAAAGAGCATTCCCAAGTTGGAACACGTTATCACCTGAAGAGCGCGCGGAATATGTCTTAAAAATTGGAAAAGGCATTCGCCAAAGAGCAGAGGAAATTACAGACTCAGTTGTAGCAGAACTAGGATCTGCTCGTAGTTTTAGTGAATATTCTCAAGTCGTTCGTTCAACTGAAGAACTAGAGGCTTCTGTTGAAGCATTAAAACAATTTGATTTTATAGAAGAAATTGAGAATGCGACCATTATGAAAGAGGGCGTTGGTGTTGTTGCAGCTATTACACCTTGGAACTATCCTTTAAACCAAATTCAGCGTAAAATTACACCCGCACTCTTAGCAGGGAATACAGTCGTTGTTAAACCTGCTTCGGATACACCGATAACCGCAATGATACTAGCTGAAATCATTGATGATGCTGGGCTACCTAAAGGTGTTTTCAACTTAATTACTGGTAGCGGAAGTGACTTAGGGGACTACTTAGCAGGACATCCTGATGTCGGCTTAATTTCCTTCACTGGTTCGACGGATGTCGGCCGTAATTTATTTGACAGAGCTAAAGGTAGCATTAAAAAGCTTGTACTTGAACTAGGTGGTAAATCTGCCTTAGTTTATTTAAAAAATGGTGACTTACAAACAGCAGTGAAATCTTCAATGGATACGGTATTAAATAATACAGGGCAATCATGTTCTGCGTTAACTCGCTTGCTTGTGCCAGAAGATGAACTTGACGCCGTGAAAAAAGCACTTGTTGAATATGTCGAAGAGGCTAAAGTCGGCGATCCAAATGATAAAGATACTGTTGTTGGTCCCTTAGTTTCAAAAGGACAAAAAGAAACTGTTCTTGAATACATTGAAAAAGGAAAACAAGAAGGTGCGGAAGTTCTTATTGGTGGGAATGAAATTGACCGTAAAGGGTACTTTGTTGAACCAACTGTATTTGTGAATGTTTCTAACGATATGACCATCGCACAAGAAGAAATTTTTGGCCCAGTGCTTTCAGTTATTACTTATAAAGATGTCGCTGAAGCCATTGAAATCGCGAACGACTCAGAATACGGTCTAAGCGGCGCTGTTGTGGGTGTCGAAGAAGAAGCTTTAGAAGTAGCTCGTCAACTCAGAACAGGAAATGTTATTGTTAACGGAGCGACAGTTAACAATGCGGCACCTTTCGGAGGTTATAAACAATCTGGTGTTGGTCGGGAGAAAGGTCACTACGGAATTGAAGATTACTTAGAAATTAAAGCGATATTTAAATAAATTTTACTAGGGGCTAGCAGGACAGCCCCTTTTTTTTATGGAAATAATAAGAAGTATGACAAGTCTTACTTAAGAAGTTCAAGTAAATCCTAGTTATTTAGTTTACAATTTGAAAAAAACTTATATAATTTTATTAAGAGTGTGAAGATTGGTAGCTTTTTGACCGATTGGTTTGCTATAATGTTTTGGTATGATTATATTCTTGTCAAAAGGAGGAGAAGCAATGTTTTGGAATAAGCAAAGACTAGGCATTGACCTCGGTACTGCTAACACCATCATTTATATTGAGAAAAAAGGCATTGCGTTAAGAGAACCTTCCATTGTTGCCAAGCAAATCGAAACCGGTGAAATTGTTGCCTTTGGAAAAGAAGCTGAGCAGTTAGTTGGAAGAACCTCTGACAAATATGAAATTATTCGGCCAATGCGTGATGGCGTTATTGCAAATTTTGAATTAACAAAACAGATGTTATCTCACTATATAAAACAAGCTGTTCATCGGTCCATTTCACGGCCAGAAGTAGTCATCTGTGTGCCAAGTAATATTTCAAAAGTTGAAAGACGAGCAATGATTGACGCCATTAAAGACTTAGGAATTTCACGTGCTATGATCATTGAGGAGCCGTTTGCAGCAGCTTTAGGTGCTGACTTATCGATATCCGAACCCCGCGGAAAGATGGTGGTCGATATTGGTGGTGGAACAACAGATGTAGCGACAATTTCCTACGGAGAAGTAGTAGATGATATTACAACCCGTGCAGGTGGGAATCGCATGAATGAAGCGATTCAAGCATTTGTTCGAGAAAATTATCAATTAGCCATTGGCTACGGTGAAGCAGAAGCATTGAAGATAGAAATTGGGAATGCGAAATTTACTGAATATGATAAAAATGATAAGATGGTCGTTAAAGGTCGTAATATCGCAACAGGTGTTCCTGATGAGCGAATTATTTATGCTAAGGTCGTTTCTGAAGCCTTAGATGAAGTCATCTCGATGATTGTAACGTCAATTAAACAAGTGTTAGAAGTGACGAAACCTGAGCTTTCTGTTGATATTATGGAATCTGGCATCGTCCTATCGGGCGGTGGCGCTTTATTAAAGCGACTACCTGAAAGATTGTATGACGAAATTGGTATCCCTGTGCACTTATCTAAGATACCTCTCGATAGTGTCGCAATTGGTGCAGGAAAGATGCTGAAAGAACTAAATAAACAAGGTAAAGAACACGAGCGTCGCTCACGCTAGGGTTTTTTAGGTAAGGAAGAGGAATGAATGTTAAATAATAAGAAATTAATCGGAATACTTATCTCAGGTATAGCCGTAATTTCATTGGTATTCTTTTCACTGAATAATGGGACTACTAATGTTGTCAGTAGTGCAGTCAATGAAACCGGTGCGTGGGTAGGAAGAGTCTTCTCTGCTCCCGTGAATATCGTAGTGAATTTTGTTGATTCAGTTGATGAATTAATAAATACCTTTGAAGAAAATCAAAGTTTAAAATCTAAAATCGATGAAATCGATGAGATGCAAGTAAGAATTGCAGATTTGGAAACTGAAAATGAAAAAATGCGTCAAGAATTAGATTTATCAGAAACATTAAGTGACTTTACGCGTGTCAATGCCACGGTTATTTCTAGAAATCCTGATCAATGGATGGAAACTCTAACAATTAATGTTGGGGCAAATGAAGGAATCAAAAAAGACATGTCTGTCATGGCTGGGAACGGTTTAATTGGACGCATTGTCGAAGTAAACCCAACGAGTTCGAAAGTAATGTTATTAACAACACAACAACAAAATGAAAGTATGGTCTCTGCGAGAATCCAAACTCAAGGCGATTCATCTGCCAATGGTATCGTGAGTTCATATGATCCAAGAACAGGACATTATATTATGACCCAAGTTGATCCAGCTGCAGAAGTGGCAAGTGGTGATATGGTTATTACATCAGGTCTTGGTGGAATCACTCCAGCAACTTTATTAATTGGTGAAGTAGCTGAGTCTTACATGGATGATTATGGCTTATTCCAAGTTGTTGAAATTGAACCTGCGGGAGAGATGACCGATATTCGTTTCGTAACAGTGATTATCGGTGAAGGGCAGAGTGAGTAGATGAGAATCAATCGTTGGCAAAGATTAAAGTGGACTATTCCTGTAATTTTATTCCTAACAACTATTATTGATGCGGCTTTACCAGCCATATTTCCAGCTGCATTTTTAGGGAATGGCCAAGTGATCGTATCACATATCACTTTGTACTATATTGTGACATTTGCTTTTTATTTTCGTGAAAGTAATATTCTAATTTATAGTTTTATCTTTGGTTTATTCTATGATTCGTATAACACAACCGTTTTAGGTGTTTACGCTACTTTATATTTCATCATTGCTTATTTAATTATTAAAGTTAAAAAGTATTTTCCAAAGAAGATGCCAGTTCATGCAATGTTGTTCTTTGTAGGAATTGTAATTCTCGATGCTTTAGTTTACGTCTTTTATAATGAAATAGGCACGTCAATGATTTCTATGACTGGCTTTTTAGTTTCAAGATTAAGTCCGACATTGATCTTTAATATTGTCATGGCGATTATTCTTTATTTCCCAACACGAAGCTTATTAAATTGGTTAGGTTACGAAGATTACATTATCTTCTAAACATTAGAAGAAAATGATAAAGTGACGACATTATGAAACTTATTTTAATAAAATGATGGAAAACAGTTGACTTATGTCTTAAGAATTGCTAAACTCATTTCAAGTTAATAAATTAAGTCTGAGATTAAGAGAGTAAACAATAAAGCTCATCAAAGCGAGGTAAGGTAGAGTGGAAGCTTACCGATGAATTATTGTTGAACCGCACTTATGAGACAGGCAAGTGAATAAGTAGCTTGCTTCGCTGTCTGAGCGTTAACAATTTTGAGGGAATTCTTCTAGTTTATTTAGAGGAGTTAACTAGAGTGGTACCGCGGTCTCAAACCCGTCTCTATGTTCGAAGGAACTAGAGACGGGTATTTTTGTATACATTTGTATACAAGACTTAAATACTTAACAGTCGCGTTGAAGTTGAATTAAATAAAAAAACAAAGAGGAGAAATAAAAATGAAAAAAATGATGAAAGTATTATTATCTGTCGTTGTCGTATTAGGTTTATTCGCATCAGTGAAACCTGCAGAAGCACAAAATACATTAGCTGATATTCAAGAAGCAGGTGAATTAGTCGTAGGTACAAGTGCTGATTTCCCACCATTTGAATGGGTAGTCCTAGATGGAGGCGAAGCACAAGTCGTTGGGATCGATGCGGATCTAGCACAATTAATTGCCGATGAAATTGGTGTTGAGTTAGTTATTGAAGATACATCATTCGATGGTTTAATTCCTTCAGTTAGCTCAGGCCGTGTAGACATGGTTCTTGCAGGAATGACTTATTCTGAAGAACGTGCTGAGCAAGTGGACTTTTCAGAAGTTTATTATGAAACAAATAGTAAATTCGTTGTCCCTGTTGGAGAAGAAGGAAACTTTGAGTCAATTGAAGATTTCGCTAATTTAAAGATTGGTGTTCAAAAAGGTACAATTCAAGAAAGTTTACTAAATGATGTTCTTCCTGATGCTGAATTAGTATCAATGAACAAAAATGGCGATCTTATCGAAGCTCTAAAATCAAAACGAGTGGATGCAGTCTTAATGGACGGTATCGTCGTTGGTGAATTCGTTAACTTAAACAGTGACGCAATTGTCTTACTAGACGACATCCAAGTTGAAGAAGAAAACGAAGGTTTCGCAGCTGTAACGGCTAAAGGTAACACTGAGTTAATGGAAGCCATCAATAAAGTTATCGCTGACGTTACTGAATCAGGACAAATGGAAGAAATCGTAACTAAGAATACAGAATTAAACGCTGAACAAACGGAAGAGTAGGCGATAAAGAAAGCATCAGCGGACAATATCAGGAGGCGTAACAATGAAAAAAATAATGAAAGTTATCACAGCTGTGATGTTATTAGCATCACTTGTCTTACCATTATCAAACGCAAAAGCACAAACAACGCTAAAGAGCATTAAAGAAAAAGGGCAACTTGTTGTTGGAACATCGGCTGATTATCCGCCTTTCGAATGGATTTCTATCGAAGATGGGCAAGAGGAAATTATTGGAGCAGATATTGATTTAGCCCAAAAAATCGCTGATGAAATTGGCGTAGAGCTAGTCATTGAGAACATGGGCTTTGATGGTTTAATCCCTTCATTGAAGACAAATCGTGTGGATATCTTAATTGCTGGAATGGGTTATACTGAAGATCGTGCTGAGCAAGTGGATTTTTCAACACCTTATTATGAAACAACGGATTACTTCGTTGTTCGTTCCGAAGACGCAGAGCAGTTTCAAGACGCATCAACATTTTCTGAGAAACGCTTAGGTGCTCAGAAAGCTTCAATTCAAGAAGGAATTATCTTAAGCGAATTTCCTGATGCAGAATTAACATCACTAGGAAAAAACAATGATTTAATTCAATCACTATTAACAAATCGTCTAGATGCTGTTTTATTAGACGAAGTCGCAGCAGCTCAATTTATAAAACAAAATGATGGTAAACTAGTTCTATTAGAAGAGTTCCCATTCATTGATGAAGAAGCTCAGACTGGCCAATCAGTTATTTTAAATAAAGATAACGAAGATTTGTTAGAAGTCATTAATGGCGTTGTTGAAGAAATGGTTGAAAATGGCGAGTATGATGAATTAATTGAAAAATATATAGAGTTAATCTAAAGAAATATCAAAGGAGCCGTTTGTAATACTACTGACGGTTCTTTTTTTAAATGAATATAAATATGTTAAACTTAATAAGAAAGTGAGCCTTTTTATCATATTTATAATTGAAGATAAGTATTTACGGGAGGATTTGGTTGAATGGATTTAGCAGAACGAATTAAACAATGGACAGAACAACACAATGACATGATCGTTGAAGGAATGGTTGACTTATTACAGATTCCCACAATATACGAAGAAGAGACTGTGTCTGAAGAAGCACCCTACGGTGAAGGTATTGCGAACGGACTTGCTTGGATGAAGGAAAGAGCTGATCAAGATGGCTTTAAAACTTTCAACGATAAAGGCCAGTATTTAGTTATCGAACTACCTGCATCTGAAAAGACTGACAAACGTATTGACGTTGTTGGACACATGGATGTCGTTTCCGTTGGAGATGGTTGGAATTATGATCCATTTGGAGCAGAAATTGTAGGTGATAATCTCTACGCGCGTGGTGCTCAAGATATGAAAGTGGCTGTTTGGTTGTCCTACGTATCTTTACTACTGATTAAAGAAATGGATTTAACTTTAACCCATAATTTACGTCTCGTAGTAGGAACGGATGAAGAGAGTTCATTCGAAGATATTGTATACTATGTTGAACAAAATGGTTTACCGAACTTTATGTTTACACCAGATTCATCATTTCAAATAACACTTGGTGAAAAAGGAGACGCAGCTTTTTCACTAGAAGGAAAAATTCAATCAAGTATTGTTGAAACAATCGAAACATTTAATTCTGAAAATGCGATTAATGATCGTGTGGATGTCATTCTTAAAGAAGAAGCGATTGATAAAGTCACTGCAGCATTAGAAGAATTAACGTTCAAACATGCGTTAGTAGGCAATAGTCTGACAATTTATGGGAAATCAGCTCACAGTTCAAAGCCGGAATTAGGAGAAAATGCACTCGCCCACTTATTCAAATTGCTGGCTGAGAAATTAGATGAAGAATGGGCAGTGCCATTTAATGCCGCTTTTAATGATTACAACGGCGCTGGTTTAAACTTAAAACCACATTATGAACCTATGGGTTCACCTACAGTGAATCCATCTCAATGCCATTTAACTGATGGCGAACTTAGACTTGTTGTGGATATTCGTTTCCCTAATCCGGTGACGAAAGCCCAATTACAAGCAACTTTAGAAAGTAAGTTTCCAAACTTTATTATTGGGAATCATTTCCACTTCCCACCTACTGAAATTTCAATGGATAATCCTTATGTAAATCAATTAATGGGAGTTTATGATGATTGGATTGCAGAGAATCAGCCTGCATTTTATAGTGGGGGCATTACTTATGCCAAATTATTCCAGGGGGTTGGTGTCGCATTCGGAATCACATACTTAAATGATGGTATGGAAAACCGCGCACATCAGGCAGATGAATACTTTAATTTATCCGCTATGCCGACTGTTCTTGGAGCTCTAACAGATGCCATGATTCGTTTAGTTCAACTATAGAAAGTAGGGTTTATGTATGAAGTTCATTGATTTACACGCAGACACACTCATGCATACGTCGTTAACGGGTGTTGATTCTTTAATGCACAATTCTCAAACACACCTTGATATTCAACGATTAAGTCAAGGGGGAGCGATGGCGCAATTTTTAGCTGTTTTTATGCTAAATGAAGCCATATTTAAAAAGCAAAATAGACCAATAATTAGCGATAAAGAATACATCGATCAACTATACAAACATTTACAAGAAAGTATTGATAAATTTAGTAATAGCATTCAATTAGCCACTAATTATGAGACACTTGAAAGCAACCAAATGGCTAATAATATCTCGATATTCTTAACTTTAGAAGACGGCAGACCGATTGGTGAAGATCTCACTCGCTTAGAAAATCTATACGAGATTGGCTTTAGATTAGTCACACTTACTTGGAATAAAGAAAATTCCATTGGATACCCGAATAGTTTTGACAAGAACGACATGCGAAAAGGTTTAAAGAAATTCGGCTTTGAAGCCATCGAATTAATGAATAGCCTAGGCATGGTAATTGATGTCTCGCATCTATCTGATGGTGGGTTCTATGATGTGATTGAAACTTCAAACAAACCAATTATTGCGAGTCATTCGAATGCAAGAGCCATATCGCCGCACCCAAGAAACTTATCAGACGATATGATCAAGAAAATCGCTGAGTCTGGTGGAGTTATTGGTTTGAATTTCTTTGGAAAATTCTTAAATAAAGATATCACTCAAAATCAATCTACCATTAAAATTATGATTGAACACTTGAACCACATTCGGAATATTGGTGGTTCAGAAGTCCTCGCTTTAGGAACAGACTTTGACGGCATGAGTGGCGAGTTAGAAATTGATGGACCAGATAAGATGAATCTGTTATTTGATGCCTTATGGCATTCAGGCTGGGATTATGGAACTATTGAAAAATTTGGTTTCCAAAATGCCATGCGTGTAATTAAAGATGTAATGAAATAGGGGAATATGATGGAATATATTTTTACTGAAGAGGAATTCAATCTCTTCAATGTTAAAGGTTTAGATACACAAATGCCTATGATTCGCTCAAAAATTCAACCATTATTTAGATATTATGGTCGGTTTGTTTCAGAGCATATTCAAACAAAGTTGAATTTAGCTGAGCCATTGCCAGTCCATGTTGCCAAGCATATACAACGCTCAGTTCACGAGCTAGAATCAACTTGGTGTGCCATTGGCGGAGACAACCGTGGTTATAAGAAATATCCTCATTTTCAAATTGGTATTAATGGAGAGTATATCTTCATTATGTTGTCTTTTATTGATAATATTTTGCATCAAAAAGATATCGCAAAACTCTTTCAATCCGATATTGAAGCGTTTCAATCTTTACCTGAGGATATAACAATCATACCCGATCACACAAAACTGGCTTATGAATCTATTCTTGAAGCCGATTTAGAAAAGTTATTTGAGCGTCTTGAAAAAGTTAAAAGTGCAGAATTTATGATTGGGAGAATTGAACCTAAGATAAACCACCAATTACAATCTGAAGAAGACTATAAAGTTTGGCTAGCAAAGACAGTTGATGAGTTTTTACCCATGTATCAAAAAGCAATGAAATTTTATGAATAATTAATAATAATAGTTGACGCTCATCTATTATTTTGCTATGATACTACTGTTGTATTTGTGCACCCATCTGCAACCGCACATCTTAAGTATATAAGTGATGGAAACATCCACTTAAAATGGCGAGTCTCGGTGTAGGAGTAAGTGATTACTCTGACAATAAAAATATAGGAGGTGCTTGAATGTACGCAATTATTAAAACTGGCGGAAAACAAGTAAAAGTTGAAGAAGGACAAACAATCTTCATTGAGAAGTTAGACGTTAACGAAGGTGACACAGTCACTTTTGATGAAGTTGTATTAGTAGGTGGAGAAGACACTAAAATTGGTGCTCCATTTGTAGAAGGTGCTACTGTTGAAGCGACTGTTGAAAAACAAGGACGCGGTAAAAAAGTAACAATCTTCAAATACAGACGTCGTAAAGACTCTCATACTAAACAGGGTCACCGTCAACCGTATACAAAAGTTACAATTAACTCAATTAACGCATAATAATGATTAACATATCATTTTATCGCGATACTCATAAGCACATTAAACAAGTCTTAATGACGGGTCACGCAGGTTATGCAGATCCAGGTTATGATATTGTTTGTGCGGCAGTATCGAGTCAAGTTATTTCAGTTGAGAATTCATTAGTTCAATTACTGAACATTGAAGTTGAAACGGAAGTAAACGAAATTGAGGGAGGTTACTTAAAAGTAACGCTACCTTCAAATTTAAGTAAATCAGTGACTCATGATGCGCAGTTATTACTTCAACATTTGCATTTTGCATTTGAAGTGCTGGCCGAGAGTTATCCTGAATTTATAAATATATACGAAAAAGAATTCATATCATAGGAGGTGCATTGGAATGTTAAAACTTAATTTACAAATGTTCGCTACGAAAAAAGGTGGAGGTTCGACACAAAACGGTCGTGACTCAATCGCTAAACGTTTAGGTGCGAAAGCATCTGACGGACAAACTGTTACAGGTGGATCAATCATTTTCCGCCAACGTGGAACTAAAATCCACCCAGGTAACAACGTAGGTCGTGGTGGGGATGATACATTATTCGCACTAGTTGACGGTGTTGTTAAATTTGAGCGCAAGGGACACAGCAAGAAACAAGTTTCTGTATACCCTGCAGTTCAAGAAGCTTAATTATCATTAATTAAGAATCAATTGAAATAAGCCAGTTTAGACGAATTAAAAGTCTAAACTGGCTTATTTTTTTTGCTTTGTTTTGAGGAGTAGGTTTGCTGATTAAATCAAGTATAAATGCCGTAATCAAGCATTCGAAAAAGAATTCGAGTGCATGTTTAGTCGTAATCAAGCATTCGAAAAGAATTCGAGTGCACGATTAGTCGTAATCAAGCACTCAAAAAAAATTCGAGTGCGTGTTTAGCCGTAATCAAGTACTCAAAAAGAATTGGAGTGCATGTCTAGTCGTAATCAAGCATTCGAAAAGAATTCGAGTGCACGATTAGTCGTAATCAAGCACTCAAAAAGAATTCGAGTGCGTGTTTAGCCGTAATCAAGCATTCAAAAAGAATTCGAGTGCATGTTTAGTCGTAATCAAGCATTCGAAAAAAATCTGAGTGCGTGTTTAGCCCTATATACTGGTCCTATGAACATGGACAATCAGAGCCACACTCATTTCATTCGTGAACTAAGTTAATTTCTGTCATAATAATCGTAGACTCATATATAGAACCCAAAAGCTTATGAAGACTAATCAAAGTTGTCTACTCCTCAAACATATCACTTCGATCAACAAAACCATCTGGTGTTAATTCAACAATTCGATTACATACAGCTTGTAAAAAGCGCCGGTCATGCGACACTGTGATGATTACGCCAGGAAAGTCCTTAAAGACCTGTCTTAATTCACCCTGCGATGTGGGTGAAAAGTTTCTTGACGGCTCATCTAATAACAAAACATTTTGTCTCTGTAGATCAAATTTTAGTAAGAAAAGTTTTGCTATTTGGCCACCAGAAAGGGCGTTGATAGAATGCGACATTTCATCAGGCAGAAACTTCATGCTGCCTAAGTAAGTCATAATTTGTGTTCTTTCTTCAGCCGAACCAGTTTCACTTAAGAAACTAATGGGAGTATCTTCGGGTGAAAGGATGTCATCATAATTTTGTGGCATATAGCCAACTTTTACTGCTTCGGTATTCGCCAATTTTTGCTCGATTTTCTTTAAGAAGGTACTTTTACCGATACCATTTTGTCCAATAATTCCGATTTTATCAGACCCATTCACAGTTAGTTCAAGATTTTTGGCTAAAACTTTGTCATCAATATCTATCGTTTCATTATATAGATGAAGAATTTGTTTACCTTGAGGAACAGGCTGGGTATTCGAAAAACGAATATCAATAGGATCTTCTTTAATTGGGACTTCGTCAAAATTTTCAGTTTCGCGGTCATAGCGATTACCCGTAGATTTGACTGCTTTCATTTTCTTAGCAAGTAATCTTCCAGCGGTTGCATCATGCGCAGCTCTTAACTGTTGTGTCACACTTTGTTCGATGCGATGGTGACGTGCCATCTTTTTATCGTGTTCTTCGCGTTGCTTCAATGAAACTTTCATTTGTTGATTAAACTTGGATTCTTTTTGGCTAATATAGTCACTATAGAGTAGGTTGGCGAAGGTTGCTACAGGGCGTTCTTTGTGTTGCAATCTTTCAAGATGCAAGACACTTGTAGCAGTTTCTTCCAACAGGGCTTCATCATGGGAGATAAAGATGACCGTTTGTGTTGTATTTTTTATAAAATTCGTCAACCAATTCAAAGTTTCGATATCTAAATCATTGGATGGTTCATCTAATAGTAATAGATCACACCCAATCATAAGTAATTTAAGTAGTTGAACTTTAATACGTTCTCCACCAGAGAGTGATTTAAGTGTTTGCTGAGAGTATAATCTTTCAATATCAAAGGCAAGTTGACTCCCGTATTTATATAATTCTGTGTAATCGAGTGTTGTGACATCTATATCCGCAAAGAAAAATGTCTCAATTTCTTCTTCTAATAATTCTTCAGGAAGTGCTTGTGGTAGGTAGCCTACTTTACTAAACTGATTGACTAGTTCACCAGTAATATCTAGGTAACTTTGGATGTGATTTTCTTGTAAGATATAGTGCAGCAATGTTGATTTACCATTACCTTCTTGACCAATGATCGCGAGTTTATCTCCCGAATTCACCACGAAGTTGACATTTTCCATTAAAATCGATAAATCATATCGATGTCGTATAGTTAAATTTTTTATTTGTAACATAAATATTCACCTCATATTCAAAAAAACGGCCGACTACAATGAGATTGCAGCACGGCCGTTTTTAGGAAAGGGCATATTAGTAGGCAGTTTGGTATACCAAAAAAGCCTGTAGGATGCACAATTATCATCTAAAAAAGACCGCAGAAAATAAACCTTGTGTGTCTATTTTCCTAAAGCTGCTTTTTTAGATAATAATCATTTGTACACCACCTATCTTTTTATTATTCAAAATGTACCACAAAGTCAGATTTTTTACAAATATTTTCTTAAAAAGGGATTAATTAATGTAGAGTCAATAAATAAGTGGTAAAGTAAAAGGTGGACATTCATTCAAACTTAAAATATATAAAGGAAGTGAAGTATGCTAGAGCTAAAAAATCTCAAAAAAGTATACAAAGTAGGAAATACAGTTACGAAAGCATTAGATGATGTATCTGTTGCGTTTCGTCAAAAAGAATTCGTAGCAATTCTTGGGCCAAGTGGTTCAGGGAAGACAACATTTCTAAACGTGGTCGGTGGACTTGACCGCTACGATAGTGGAGATATGATTATTAATGGGCAATCAACTAAATCTTTTAAAGATACAGATTGGGACGCTTATCGAAATAACTCTATTGGTTTTGTTTTCCAGAGTTACAATTTAATTAGTCACCTAGGCATTACTGATAATGTGGAATTAGGTATGACATTAAGTGGTGTTTCGAAAGAGGAAAAACGTCAAAAAGCGGAAGATGCCTTAAGACGAGTTGGCTTAGGAGATCACTTAAATAAAAAACCAAATCAATTATCCGGAGGACAAATGCAGCGTGTAGCCATTGCACGTGCGTTAGCAAATGATCCAGATATTTTACTATGTGATGAACCCACAGGGGCATTAGATTCAGATACTGGTATTCAAATTATGGAGTTAATTCAAGAATTATCACTAGAGAAATTAGTGATTATGGTCACACATAACCCTGAATTAGCTGAAAATTATGCTAACCGTATTATTGAATTTAGCGATGGTCAAATGGTTAATGACTCAAATCCATATGACAATACGGTTGAAGCAGATAAATTAAATTTAAAACGTACTAAGATGAGCTATTTTACAGCATTAAGCTTATCATTTAAAAATATTTGGACTAAAAAAGGACGGACGTTCCTAACTGCATTTGCATCCAGTATCGGAATCATCGGTATAGCAGTCGTCTTATCTTTATCGAATGGATTCCAAAAGCAAATTGATCAAACACAAGCAGAAACATTAGCGCAGTTTCCAATTACGATTTCTCAAATTGCTCAAGATACGTCTGCTGAGAATCTGACGAATATTCAAGATAGCAGCGAACCTTTTCCTGAGACATCGGAAGTAGTCGCAGATGTGGATCCAAGAGAGAATTTACAACATGTTAATCCAATTGATGAAGAATTTATTGATTATGTTGAAAATATTGATCCGGATTTGAGTCAACATATTAACTATGCGCGTAGCACGCAATTGAATTTAATGCGCGAGATTGATGGCGAGCCACAAGTGGTTCAGTTTTCAAATGTTGATAGTGGAAATCAAACCACCGGTGATATGATGAATATGGTCTCAAGTATGACCGGCGTTGGAGTCTCAACATTCCCACATAACTTAGATTCCGGCAACAATACATTCTTACAAGATAATTATGATGTACTTTCTGGAAATTATCCAGCCAATGAAAATGAAGTCGTCCTAATTGTCGATGAGAATAACGAAGCAAACTTACATGGCTTAAATAATTTAGGCTTTGAAGTTGAAGAAGGCGATGCTATTCCTTTTGAAGATATTGTAGGAACTGAAATAGCTTTAGTTTATAATAATGCTTACTATGAAGAGTTACCAACAGGTAATTATGTACCAAACCAAGATTTAGAAGAGGTTTACAATAATGAAACTAACGAAACAATCACAGTTTCAGGCGTTCTTCGAATTAAAGAAGACTCACCAATGGACTTATTAGCTCCAGGTATTGCGTACAGTGATTTACTCGCTCAAAAAGTTGTGAACGAAAATCAAGAATCTGATGTCGTTCAAGCACAAGAAGAATCCGATGTTAATGTGATGACGAATGAACCTCTAGAAGGTGAATCAAAAGATCAATTATTGACTTTCTTAGGTGCCAATGAAATACCAAATACAATTATGATTTATCCAAACAACTTTGAAGCTAAAGATGAAGTCCTAGCTTATCTTGATGAATTTAATGAAGGTAAAGATAATGAAGATAAAATCATTTACTCTGACTTAGCTGGTACGATGACAGAATTAACGGGTGGCTTAATGGATGCGATCACGTATGTGTTAATCGCCTTTGCTGCTATTTCATTAATTACAAGTATGATTATGATTAGTATAATTACTTACACGTCTGTACTTGAAAGAACGAAGGAGATTGGTGTACTGAAAGCCTTAGGTGCTCGTAAGAAAGATATCACACTCGTATTTGATGCTGAAACATTAATTCTTGGAGTCTTCTCAGGTGTTATAGGAATTGTCGTCGCTTACTTACTGACGTTCCCAATAAACTCAGTAATCGAATCGTTGACGGAATTACCTAATGTTGCCCAACTAGATCCAGTACACGCACTCGTATTGGTAATCATCAGCACGATCCTAACTGTACTAGGTGGACACATTCCTGCTAAAATGGCAGCCAATAAAGACGCGGCTATTGCTTTACGAGCAGATTAATCGATTTATGGTTAGTGAGCGATACTATGAAAACTCAAAGTGACGCTTTTCGCTCAAAAGCGATACTATGAAAACTCAAAGTGACGCTTTTCGTTCAGAAGCGATACTATGAAAACTCAAAGTGACGCTTTTCGTTCAGAAGCGATACTATGAAAACTCAAAGTGACGCTTTTCGTTCAGAAGCGATACTATGAAAACTCAAAGTGACGCTTATTGTTCAGAAGCGATACTATGAAAACTCAAAGTGACGCTTTTCGTTCAAAAGCGATACTATGAAAATTCAAAGTGTCACTTCCACCCAAAAAATCAATAAATTAAGTAGGAATCATATTAAATTTCCTGCCTAAACACAAAAACGACTCAACCGCATAGGATTGAGTCGTTTTTTTCTATTTAAACTCTTTAAAGTAACTCGTTTCGTTTTGTTCAGTAAGTTTACGTAATTCATCTCGTGTTTCTTGAGGTAACGATCCACCGAAGTCCATAAACTCGACTAAATCTTTGAAAGCGCGTCTTGGAATCGCCAAATCAGCCAGCTCGTCTAATTCAAAGCCAAGTCCGATGTCATCTTCTTTACCATTTTCTAATTTTTGAACAAAATCTGGTTCAGTAACAAAAACAGATGACATTCCAATCATGTCAGCATTTTCTAAAGCTTCTAACGCTTTATCTGGGTCATTTATTCCACCGGTTGCGATGACTGGAACGCGTCCATTAATATGGTCATAGACTGCTTTGTTTACTAATTCGCCTTCGTGTTTTCCAGCGCGGGCAGTTGCTTTGTAGATGTCGCGCCCCCAGCTAGCAATCGCATAGTATTGAATATCTGACACTTCTAATAGCCAATCAAAATATTGATTAAACTCATCCACAGTATAACCAACTTCAGATCCACGCGTTTCCTCAGGTGTTCCTCTGAAGCCAAGAATAAAGTTTTCAACACCAGACTCATCAATGGCACCTTGAACAGCTTTCATTACTTCAACACCGAAGCGAGCACGATTTTCTAAAGATTGAGAACCGTATTCGTCATCACGTTCATTTGAGAAAGGTGAGAAGAATTGTTGTGGTAATAGACGCTGAGCATTCGAAATTTCAACTCCATCAAATCCAGCTTCAATGGCACGGCGTGTCGCGTCTGCATATTGTTGAATCACGTGGTTAATTTTTCTTTTAGACATAGGTAAGACTTCATGCTCGACAGGAGTTTTTAAACTCATATGACTTGGTCCGTATACTACACCGTAATCACGCAATGTCACTTTCGCAAAACGACCGGCATGAGTTAATTGTAGTATGGCTTTCGCACCATCTTTTTTCATGGACTCTGCCCATTTTGATAAACCATAGATGTAACTGTCGTCACGGACACTCGGTCCAAACTCGAACAATTGCGCATAATCTTCGATATATGCAGCAGTAGTTATTTGTAGGGGCGCAGATTTACTTCGTCTTTCTGCATAGAGCGTTTCTTCTTCAGTTACATAACCTTCACGGGATGATGCATTCGTTGTTAATGGATTTAACGAAAAGCGGTTAGCAATCTCGATTCCGTTAGGTAAGCGCAAGGGTTCGAAAAGTGGGGCGTATTTTTTGTTAATTTGGTCAGACATTAGATCCTCCTATTAATTTATATTATACCAATTGTATCATAGAGATAATAAAGCGACCACTCACACGCTTACAAAATAACTCATATTATTACCACACTGAAAGGGTTTTCAGTATAATAAAACAAGATAGGTTGCTGCTTTATATGAAAGGGTGGAAATAAAAATGAAAAATATAAAAAAAGGTTTAGTCATGTTACTCCTATTCACGATGTTTGGTCCCCTAATAAATCATGTTCATGCAACATCAGAAACAACTAGCACAGACTCTGAAATGATACCTGATTGGGCACTCACACTGTTTGAAGACACAGCTCAGGAGAATAAAATGTTAGATCGAGCTTGGGAAGATTATCAAACCGCTATCGAAGACTATCAATTAGCAGACTTAGAAACAATGGATCCAGGGACATCCTATGCTCAAGTTCTTGAAACATATAACCCAGATGAGGATATTGAAGTTGCTGAGGAATCGGCAGAAGATGGAACAGCTACAATTAGTTTTATTTATCGGGCTGAAGAAGGGGATTTAAATCCGACCACCGGTATTGAAGACTGGGCGCAAGTTGATTTTTATTTTGTGAATGAGAATTTAATTTATACGGGGATTACCACTTTATCACTTGCTTTTATGGCAGACGGATTAGTTTCAACTACTGACCATTCAGCTCTAGTATCTGACAATGCAAGTGTGGATGAACTGGTTGAGGTTGAAAATTTTGAATTAAATGGGTTTGGACAGATCAAAGTAGACGGTGAGTATGCGTATGGAGTAGGCTATCCTAAAGAGTCAACAAATATTGGCGAAGGCGGTTTATTAATTATTCAAGATGGGCAAGTTGTGGATGATTCAACAGCTACCTTTGAAGATTTAATGGCCTATAGTTTTTCAGGCTTCATATACTTAATGCTTGTCTCACAAGTGGATAATCAAGTCTTTGAACCTGCGCCATAATTAAAGAGGAGGCCGTTTATGCTTTCAGTTGGAATTATGTCGGGGACATCTTTAGATGGTGTTGATGTCGCCTTATGTGAAATATTGGGATCCGGAACGGATACGAGTGTGCGTTTAATTGAATTTGATACGTATGATTTACCACAAGCAATTCAAGAAAAAGTTCGTCAATGTGCTGCAAATGAGTTCATTCGACCAGCCGATTTGTCATCGCTAAACTTTGAATTAGGTGAATTGTTTGCTGATGGAGTTAAACAAATTTGTCAAAAAGCTAGGATCGAAACAACTGAGTTGGACTTTGTTGCCAGTCACGGTCAAACAATTTACCACCATCCTTTTCCTAATAATGAATACGTTGCAAATACAATGCAATTGGGTGAAAGTGGCGTCATCGCAGCACGTTGTGGCTGTACAGTGATTAGTGATTTTCGCGTGATCGATGTTGCATTAGGTGGGCAAGGAGCCCCTTTAGTTCCATATTCTGAGTACGTAGTGTACGCAGATAAGAATAAATCCAGAGGTTTACAAAATCTTGGTGGCATAGGAAATATTACAATCGTCCCAAATACAATGGATTCCAACGATATTGTAGCATTTGATACAGGACCAGCAAATATGATGATTGACTCGGCAATGAAACATTATTTTCAGAAAAACTATGATAAAGGGGGAGAATCAGCCTTGAGTGGTGAATTCATTCCTCAACTCCAAGCTGAATTGAAAGGTCATCCATATTTAAAGTTACCCATTCCAAAATCAACAGGTCGAGAAATGTTTGGCGATGATTATGTGGCGTCTATATTAGAAAGATATAAATCAAGTAAAGCAGAAGATGTCGTGGCGACACTAACTTGGTTCACAGCGTATTGCATCAGTTATCACTACTACGAATACGTAGAGAAAATACATACTCTCGATGAATTAATCATTTCTGGTGGGGGAAGTCATAATAAAGCCATAAGAAAGTACTTGTCAGAATTAATGCCAGAAGTGTCTATTTTAGTTCAGGAGGATATTGGGTTCAATTCAGATGCGAAAGAAGCGATTGCGTTTGTTATATTAGCCAACGAAACTCTTCATAAACAACCGTCAAATGTCCTAAGTGCCACTGGCGCTTCAAAACCAGCCATCTTAGGTAAAATTCAATACGCACCTTAAATATTATAATAGCTCAACAAGCTCAAAATCTTGTTGAGTTTTTTTGCTGATTATTGAAGAAAATTTCATTTATTTTTAAAATACACGAAATGATATTTCAATTTAAGTAAATGTATGTTATTATCAATGTGTGAAAACGCATTCATTAAAAATGAGACAGGAGCGATGAAATGGAAGAAATTATTTTCGAGATTATTTCTAATGGAGGCAATGCGAAGTCATTAGCCTATGAAGCAATCGAAGCGTCAGAAAAAAGGGATTACGAGAAAGCCGAGGAATTACTTGTTGAGGCGAATGAGTTTTTGAAAAAAGCACATAAAGTACAAACAAGCATTATTACGGATGAAGTGAATGGAAACCATATTACGGTTTCAGTTTTATTCGTCCATGCCCAAGATCACTTGATGACTGCGATGGAAGTAAGGGATTTAGCGAATATACTCATTAGACAGAATAAACGATTGAATGAGTTGGAGAAGAAATTAAGCTAAGCATAAAAGGTGAAAGGTGATGATGATGGCCAAAAACAAAGCAGAAACAAAAGCAAGAACGCAAGTTCCAACACTCAGTTTCAAAAATGCCTTTTTACTGATGTTGTATATATTTATAATATTTACCATTGGAATGACTATTATTGAATACATTCCAAGAAATATGCTTTTAGTAGTAATTACACTATTAAGTCTAGTCATTGGTTATGGTATAGGTTTTATCCAAGAAAAAATTCAAAACAAAAAGAAACTAGGTAAAGCTTTTCTTTGGTTAGGGGGCGTGTTTTCAGTCTTAGCTTTTGTCATGTTATTTGGAATTTATTATGCTGCTGTCTTATTTTAAGGAGGAATTAGAATGAAAATATTATTAGTTTGTGCCGGTGGAATGTCGAGTGCCATTGCTGCGAAGTCGTTGAAAGAAGCAGCTCAAAAAGATGGTTTGGATTTTGAAGTTAATGAAATAAGTACTTCTGCCTTTTCTGATGAAGTAGGAAGAGAGTATGATTTAGCATTAGTAGCACCGCAAGTGCGTCACAGATTTGATACGTTTAAAGCAGATGCTGACAAAGCCAATGTGCCAATCTTATTAATTGCACCTAAAGGTTATTCACCCATCGGTGGGAAATTTTTATTAGAGCAAATTAAAAAAGAAGCCAGTGATTTATTCAACTAAGGAGGATAAAAAATGTTTGAAAACATAGCGAATTGGATTGATTCACATCTTTCGACACCGATGGCAAAATTAGGTGAGCAACGTCACTTAAGAGCCATTCGTGATGGTATTGTTGCGACATTACCGATCATTATTGTTGCTTCTATGTTTATGGTTATTGCCTTTTTACCAAACTCATTACCTGAATCATGGGGTATTTCAAATTGGATTATGGAGAATCAATTCAAGATTCTATTACCTTATAGAATGTCAATGTACATTATGACCTTATATGCTGTCTTTGGAATTGGGTATTCTTTAGCAAAATCTTACGAATTAGATGGTTTATCAGGCGGGATTTTAGCAGAATTAGCTTATCTATTAACTGTCATCCCGGTGATGATACCTGCAGTCACTGATGGCGTGACTGAATTAGCTACACAAAACCCTGAATTGGCAACTTATTTAGAACAAATTCCAGCTGGCTTTAATATTCCAATGGCAAACCTTGGATCCGGTGGGATGTTTATCGGGATACTGAGTGCCTTCTTTGCCGTCGAAGTGTATCGATTTACTCAACGGAGTGGTTTCAAGATTTCTATGCCAGAACAAGTTCCTGCTTCAGTGGCGCGTTCATTTGAAGCCCTAACGCCAACAGCTATTATTCTAATTGTCGTATCAGCAATTACAATGTGGATGGAAATTGATGTTCACGGAATTATTGCCACAATTATGGAACCACTTATTTCAGCTTCTGACTCATTAGGTTCGGTATTACTATTAACGTTCTTAACGAATTTCTTCTGGATCTTTGGTATTCATGGTGCATCCATTGTTGGATCTTTAGCTCGACCTTTATGGTTAGTCCTTTTAGAGCAAAATACAACCGCATTAGCTGCGGGTGAAGCCATTCAGAATACAGCTCCAGAGCCATTTTATCAATGGTTTATCTATATCGGTGGTGCAGGAGCAACGATTGGTCTTGCATTATTACTTGCGTTCGCAACTAAATCTACTTATGGGAAAACCTTAGGTAAAACAGCGTTAGTTCCAGCAATCTTTAATATTAACGAGCCATTAATCTTCGGGGCACCAGTTGTCTTGAACCCAACATTAATGATTCCATTCACGGTTGCTCCAATGGTGAATGCTGTAATTGCCTGGTACGCAACAGAATGGGGATTTGTCAGTCGAACAGTCGCAAGTGCACCGTGGACGTTACCTGGCCCAATAGGAGCCTTCCTTTCTATGGGGAATGACTGGAGAGCAGCAGTACTAAATATTGTCTTAACACTCATCGCTGTCTTAATTTATTATCCATTTGTTCGTACTTATGACAACCAATTATTAGCCGAAGAACAACAAGATACAAGCGTAGAATAAAATATCATCACACATTCAAACGTCCTACTAATCTAGGGCGTTTATTAAGTAAAAAGGTAGGTAATTATGAGAAAACTAGGAATATCAATTTATCCAGAAAAAGATGACAGTCAACGTATCAAAGAATATATTAAAGTCGCTTCAGAAAGTGGCTTCAGTCGAATCTTTTCATGTCTTCTATCAGCTGATGGTGACAAAGATCAAATCATATCTGAATTTATAGAAGTGAATCAGTATGCTAAAGACCTTGGCTTTGAAATTATTGTTGATGTGGCCCCTCGTATCTTTGAGAAGTTTAACATAAGTTATGATGATTTATCATTCTTTAAAGAGATTGGGGCAGATGGCTTGCGTTTAGACATGGGCTTCACCGGAAGTGAAGAGGCTTTAATGACTTTTAATGAGCAAGATTTGCTGATTGAGATTAATATGAGTAATAATGTACATACGATTGATACCATCATGGACTATCAACCTAACCAATATAATTTAATCGCTTGTCATAACTTTTATCCACACCGTTATAGTGGTTTAGGAATCGATTTCTTCAAAGCATGTACAAAGCGATTTAGCCAATATGGGTTAAGAACGGCAGCCTTTATTACAAGTCAGAATAAAGATACATATGGACCTTGGCCAGTCACGGATGGTCTGCCAACATTAGAGATTCATCGGGAATTACCTTTAGATGTTCAATTAAAACATTATATTACATTAAACCTAATCGATGATATAATTATATCTAATTGCTTCCCAACAGAGGACGAATTACAAAAAGTAAAAGAATTAGATCTAACAATGCCGGTATTTAACGTTGATCCAATTGAGAATTTACCTGAAACTGAGACAGCTATTTTATTCGATACATTGCACTTTAACCGAGGCGATATCAGTGAAAATATGATTCGCTCTACCCAAAGCCGAGTAAAATACAAAGGACACCAGTTTGATGTCATAAATCCAGTAGAAGTCATCCGACGAGGTGATATCATTATTGAAAGTAGTGAATACGGACATTATGCGGGTGAGTTACAAATTGCCCTCAAAGATATGAAAAACAGTGGTAAGAGTAATGTTGTAGGAAGAGTAAGAGAAGAGGAAATATTTATCTTAGACGATATTAAACCTTGGCAAAAATTTAAACTTCAAGTAAATCGTTAATATAATAGAAAAGTGGTGAGGAATGTTTGGCTGAGACAAATATTATTGGCTTGATTAAATCAATCAAAGAGAGTTTGCCTAAGGCTGAAAAGAAGATTGCTCAAGCAATTATAGATGCACCTGAAGATACAATCTATCTTTCAGCTAAGCAGTTGGGAGAAAAAGCGGGTGCCAGTGCTCCAACCGTGGTTCGTTTTTGTAGACGCCTAGATATTGATGGCTTTACTCAGTTGAAACTCATGATTTCCAGCGAATTGTCAAAATTAACCGATTCAGGTTACTCTGATATAAGTGAGGATGAGAATTTTTACGAAATTAAAGAAAAATTATTGGGAAATGCGCATCAATCTTTAGTTGATACAACATCATTAATTAAAGAAGAAGAAGTCAATGCTTCCATTCAGCAAATTGAAGAGGCAGATGTTATTTATGTATATGGAGTGGGATCCTCTCACCTCGTGGCAGAGAACTTTGCCCAAAAGTGGCGCCGTATTGGCAAGATAGCGATTGTTGAAAAAGATGCACATGTGATGATTACTCTCATAACAGGGAACCAACAAAAGGCTCTGTTCGTGGGTATATCTAACTCGGGTGAAACAAAAGAAGTGATAAAGTTAATGCAACTTGCAAATAAAGCAGGTTGTCAGACGATGGCGATTACACAGTTTGGAAAGAATAGTTTATCTGAGGAAGCCGACGTAACAATACGTCATGTTAGAGCGAATGAACAATTATATCGTAGCGCGGCGACTGCTTCTTTGCATGTACAGTTTTATGTCGTGGATATTTTATTTCATACTTATGCATCAAAACATTATGAAGATGCGATTGATCGAATTTTGCTTTCGCGTAAAGCGATTAAAGATTACAATGACTAATTGTTTAACAGCCTATGCTTTGAGCATAGGCTGTTTCTTTATACGAAACAATATATATGTTGCACTCAATCATCATATGTCTTTTATATTATGCGTATTATATAATTCTTATTACGACGCATTAAATAATTTAGGAGGAATATATTATGCAACATGTATACGATTTTAATGAAGGAAGTCTAGAGATGAAAGAGTTATTAGGTGGTAAAGGGAGCAACTTAGCGGAGATGACGCGCTTAGATTTACCAGTACCTAAAGGCTTTGTCATAACGACGGCAACATGTATCGATTACTTGGAACAGGGTGAGGAATTGGATGCAATGACACAATCAGAGATAAATGCTGCATTAATTCGCTTGGAGGAAAGTTCAGGGAAAGGTTTTTCGGACACAGAAAATTTACTCTTAGTTTCAGTTAGAAGTGGTGCGACGATTTCAATGCCAGGAATGATGGATACAATATTGAATGTAGGCTTGAATGATGCGAATGTGGCTCGCTTTGCACAAATCACACAAGATGAACGCTTTGCTTATGATTGTTATCGTAGACTTCTGCAAATGTATGGGAATGTTGTTTATGGTATTGATATGAAACACTTTGATAATATCTTAAATCAAGTTAAAAGAAATAAACGTTATAGCCAAGATTTCGAATTAACAGCTGAGGATCTAAAAGCTATCATTGACCAGTATAAAGATATCTATATGGAGATAGCGGGGAAAGCATTCCCACAAGATGTCAAAGCACAAATTATGGGTGCGGTTGAAGCGGTGTTTAAATCATGGAATAATGATCGAGCCAAAATTTACCGAAAATTAAATAATATTCCAGATTCAATAGGAACGGCAGTAACAATTCAAGAGATGGTCTTCGGTAACAAGAACGAAGAAAGTGGTACGGGTGTTCTTTTCACAAGAAACCCATCAACAGGAGAAGACCAATTATATGGCGAATTCCTATTGAATGCTCAAGGTGAAGATGTAGTGGCTGGAATTCGCACACCCATCTCTATTAATCGTTTAAATGAAAGTATGCCAGAAATCTATACTGAATTACTAGACATGACTAATAAATTAGAACAACATTACAAAGACATGCAAGATGTGGAGTTTACAATCGAAGACCGAAAGTTACATCTACTGCAAACTCGTAATGGAAAGAGAGGGGCTAAATCAGCGTTCAAAATCGCCGCCGATTTTGTTAATGAAGGCATCTTAACTAAAGAAGAAGCCTTGTTAACGATTGATCCTGAATCGATTAATCAACTATTACATCCAACTTTTGATGAGAAAGACTTAGCTCAAGCTGAATTAGTGACAGACAATGGTCTGCCAGCGAGTCCAGGAGCAGCGACGGGGCACATAGTATTTGACGCTGAAACAGCGAAAGAATGGTCGGAACTAGGTAAACCTGTCATCTTAGTGCGTCATGAAACTTCACCCGAAGATATTGAAGGGATGAGTGTCAGTGAAGCAATCGTTACAAATCATGGTGGGATGACTTCTCATGCAGCTGTCGTTGCCCGAGGTATGGGGAAATGTTGCGTAGCAGGTTGTGATGTACTTGAGATTAATGAGGAGCAGAAATCTCTACGTTATCCTGGTGGTAGTTTAATTGAAGGGGATATCATCTCAGTCGATGGGGACACAGGTTCACTCTATGTCGGAGCGATTCAAACGCGAAATTCAGATTTAGATGAGAATTACCATACTGTGATGTCTTGGGCAAATGACATTGCGACAGTAAAAGTTCGGATGAATGCAGAGACTCCTTTAGATATTCAAGCTGGTTTAGATTTTGGTGCGACAGGAATTGGACTCGTTAGAACTGAGCACATGTTCTTTCAACCAGAACCTTTGAGTGAATTACGTCGCTTTATCCTTTCTAACAGTGATAACGAAAGAAAAGATGCATTAGAATCGATTTTAATCCATCAACAAAATGACTTTAGAGAGATTTTTGAATTGATTCAAGATAAACCAACAGTCATACGTCTACTTGATATGCCATTACATGAATTTCTACCTAATTCAAAGCAAGACATTGAAATCGTTGCGAGCCAACAAAACGTTTCAGTTGAAGATATTTCGCAAAGGCTGACAGGTTTGAAAGAATTAAATCCAATGCTCGGACACCGTGGTTGCCGCTTAGCTATGACTTACCCAGGATTATATTTGATGCAGGCAGAAGCTATAATGTTAGCTGCCATTGAATTAAATAATAAAGATATAGCCGTTAAGCCTGAAATTATGATACCATTAGTAAGTACAGAGCGTGAAACGGCTTACTTAAGAGAAATGATCCAAGAGCGCATTGAAGCTCTATTGGAAGAACATCAAGTTCAATTAGCGTATACAATTGGAGCGATGATTGAAACACCTAGAGCAAGTTTAATTGCGGATAAAATTGCGCAACACAGTGACTTCTGTAGTTTTGGTACAAATGATTTAACACAAATGGCCTTTGGTTATTCTCGTGACGATGCAGGAAAATTCTTAAACCAGTATGTGAATGAAGGTGTACTCGCCTATGATCCATTTCAACGCGTGGATGAAGAAGGTGTAGGTGCATTACTCCAGATAGCGATTGAAAATATTAAGAAGGTAAACTCAACAATGAAATTAGGTATTTGTGGTGAGCATGGTGGAAACCCGAAATCAGTAGAATTATTTGCTTCATTAGGCTTTTCTTACGTGTCATGTTCACCTTACCGAATTCCAATCGCTCAAATGTCAGTAGCTCAAAGCGCAATCAAATTAAAACAATAAGCACGTTAGTAAGATGATAAAGTGAGGGACTAATATGAATTTCACACAACGGCAGAAACAAATTGTTGAAATTGTTAAAAGTAAAGAACCGGTAAGTGGTGATGTTATTGCTGAAGAGCTTGGTTTAGCAAAGTCGACGTTGAGAAGTGACTTGGCTGTCTTAACAATGACCGGGGTTCTGGATGCTAGACCGAAAGTCGGTTATATCTATTCAGGACTGGAACCTCAGTCACTTTTGTTTGAGCAATTTAATCAGTATAAAGTGGCGGACGTGATGATTCAACCCGTCATTGTTTACCCGGATACAATGGTAAATGATGCGATTACTTCATTATTCATGTACGATGTTGGTTCACTTTATGTAGCGGATTCAACGTCTAAAAGTCTCATCGGAGTTGTATCAAGAAAAGACTTACTAAGAAGTTTGATTGCAGGTCAAGCAGAGAAGACCGCCGTCGCAATTGTCATGACCCGTATGCCTAACATCATTGCGGTTACACCAGAAATGACGGTGCTGAAAGCAGCGGAATTAATATCCAATCATCAGATTGATTCTTTACCTGTAATTAGTTCAGACGATCAAGTTATTGGCAAGATGTCTAAGACGAATATAATTGATTTACTAGTTGAGTTAAGTTCAGAGGAGGATGCTTAATGCAAGAAAAAAATCACCAAACATTTTATGTTATATCAGATTCAGTTGGAGAAACAGCGATTAGGGTAACAAATGCCGCACTTGCACAGTTTCCGACTTTCACTGATTCAAGTGTTAAGCGATTTCCATTTATTAATACGTTAGAAGAATTAACTGAGATTTTAGAAGATGCACTAAAGCATCATGCCACAGTCGTTGCAACCTTAGTTAATGAAGACTTACATTATTTTACAAAAGAATTTACCCAAAAGAATGACTTGTTTTACTTTAATCCGATTCATGGTTTGATACAGCATATTTCAACGATCACTCACAAAGAACCGAGTGAACAGAGTGGAAGTTTACATAATTTGGATGATCAATACTTCAAACGAATTCAAGCCATTGAATTTGCGGTCAAATATGATGACGGTCAAAACCGACGCGGCTTTAAATTAGCTGATATCGTTATCTTAGGCGTTTCTCGTTCATCTAAGACGCCTTTAAGTATGTATTTAGCTAATAAAGGCTACAAAGTTGCGAATCTACCCATCTTTCCTGAGGCCAACATACCACAAGAAATTTTTGAAATTCCAAAAGAAAAGATATTTGGCTTATCAGCGTCGCCTAAATACATTAGTGACATTCGTAAAGGAAGAGTGAAGTTTCTAGGTCTAGATGAGAATGCGACCTATTCAAGTCTTGATCGTGTGAAAACTGAATTAATGTTTGCGAACGAGTTATTCGATAAAGTTGACGCACATATCGTCAGTGTAGAAAATCAATCTATCGAAGAAATGGCCGAACATATTATACAAGAATATAAGAAATATCAATTGTATGAAACTGAGAAATAAACACGAGAACCAGCGATTTATAGCTGGTTCTTTTATTTTTAGATAATAAATCGTATTCATAGATTTATTTGAATGATTTACTTGAATTTATATAATAACTCGCTTATAATTAACAAGGTTAACTATTAACGAAGTTAAGTTATTTAAGGAGGTGTTATAGTGAAAAAGCGTCATTTAGTGCATCAGATGTACAACATGTCGCAAATGTTTTCTAGAGCTGCAGAAGTTCAAGGTCGGTCAGTGATGTCAAAAAGTGAGTTCAAGATACTGTATCATGTATGGAAAACTCATCGAGAAGAAGATAAAATGTTGACCTCTCGTGAATTAGCTACTTTAATGAATGTATCTTCACCAGCAATATCTAGAACGGTCAAAGGCTTGGTTCAAAAAGAATGGCTGATTCAAGAAGATGACCCAGATGATCGCCGTAATATCTTTCTTAAATTATCAGATGAGGGAAAAAAAAATTATGAGCGAGCCATTCAACATATGGAAAACTCAATGAAAATTATTTTTGATGAGTTTACTGAAGAAGAGATCCGTGTCTTTCTCGATACAGGAGCTCGACTGACAAAAGTTTTAAATAAAATAAAAGAAGAAAGTGAGGAATAGTAATATTATATGAAAAATTTAATTAATCATTTAAAACCTCATTGGAAATGGGTTATTATTGCCCTTGTTGCGCATTTTATACAAGCATTCACAACGCTTTTATTACCAACATATACGTCTAACTTAGTCGATGTTGGGATTCAAAACAGTGGTGTGGAATTAGCAGTACCATTAAAAATGACAGCCGATTCAATGTCGGAATTCGAGATGTTATTATTACCTGAAGAACAGGAATTAATTGAAGAGAATTATACACAAGATGGAAACGGCCATTATACAATAAAAAGTTCCGTTGAAGAAAACGAAGAGCAGATGACAGCTTTAAGTGAATCTTTTGAGGTTCCTTTAGCTATGCATCAGACAATCTCAGGGATGTCTGAAGAAGAATTAGCAGCGGCAGCTCAAGAAAGTGACAGTTCAGAAGTGACGGACTTATCTGGTATGCGTGATGAGTACGTTGAACAAATGAATACACTCGGACCTGCGATGGTGCATTCAACAGCGATTCAATCAGTTTTAGAAACAACTGAAGAAGCTGGAGGAGACTTAAGTAGTACTCAAATTAACTACGTCTTAACGCAAGGTGGACAAATGTTACTGATTGCCTTAGTTGCATTCGGTGGCGGAGCACTTGCAGCTTATGTAGCAGCAGTCGTTGGTGCGAAAGTCGGAAGTACTTTAAGAACAAAATCTTACGAAAAAGTTCTTCAGTTCTCTAATGAAGAGATGGAGAAATTCTCAACGGCTTCACTGATTACACGTGGGACAAACGACGTGCAACAAGTACAAATGGTGGTAACAGTATTCTTTAGAATTGTGTTATTCTCACCAATGTTAGCGATTGGGGCATTATTTTATGTATTCCAATCACAAATTTCAATGTCTTGGATTACGATTTTAGCTCTATCACTTGTCGGAGTTCTTATGGGAATTCTTATGAGTGTTGTAATACCTAGATTCAAAGTGGTACAAAAACAAATTGATAAAGTGAACTTATTCGCCAGAGAGATCTTAACTGGGCTACAAGTTATTCGTGCATTTGGGCGACAAGATTTAGAATCTGAACGTTTTGATGGCGCGAACCAAGATTTACGTAATAGTTATATCTTTGTTGGTCGTACAATGGCATTAATGAATCCAATTTTATTACTGATTGCCAATGGTATTTCAGTCTTAATTATTTGGGTAGGTAGCCACCGTATTGGTGACGGCTTAATGCAAGTAGGTGAGATGATGGCATTTATCACTTATACAATGCAAGTCATCTTCTCATTCTTTATGTTAACGATGATGTCAATTATGATTCCGCGTGCGATCGTTTCTGGGGAACGTATCCAAGAAATACTTGATACACCGTTATCTATCAATGATAAAGAAGACGTAAAAGTAATTGAATCACCAAAAGGTGTCGTAGAATTTGATAACGTCAGTTACAAATTTACTGGTGCAGATAATAATGTAATTAATAACATCAGCTTTACTGCAGAACCAGGTAAGACAACAGCAATTATTGGAGGTACCGGTAGTGGTAAATCAACGATCTTAAATTTATTAATGAGATTCTATGATGTATCAGAAGGATCAATTAAGATTGATGGCGTTGATATCAGAGATATTAGTCAAGAACAACTCCGTGATATTATCGGATATGTACCACAAAAAGCGGTACTATTCTCAGGTACAATTGAAAGTAATATTGGATACGGTGTTGATTCACTTTCTGATGAAGTAATGCATGAATCGGCTGATATTGCTCATGCAACTGAATTTATCGAAGAAAAAGAACGTGGCTTTAAAGAACGTATCTCACAAGGTGGAGGTAATGTGTCTGGTGGGCAAAAACAACGTTTATCAATTGCTCGTGCCATTGCAAAACAACCTAAAGTGTTCATCTTTGATGACAGTTTCTCTGCTTTAGACTACAAGACCGATGCATCATTACGTCAAGCTTTAAGTGAAAAAGTTTCAGATGCTTCAATGATAATCGTTGCTCAACGTATTAGTACGATCCTTGATGCTGAGCAAATTCTTGTTCTAGATGAAGGTAAAGTTGCTGGATTAGGTAATCACTTAGAATTAATGGAAACAAGTGAAGTTTACCGCGAAATCGCAACATCTCAATTATCTCAAGTCGAATTAGATAATTATGAAGAACAATTTAAACAAGAGAGGGAGGGAGAATAATGGCAGATAAAGATACTCAACAAGAAGAAAAAGTACAAAATCAACCAAAAGTTGCTGGACCTCGTGGTCAAGGCGCCGCAGAAAAACCAAAAAACTTTAAAGATAGCTTACTTCGAATCTTTAAAGAAGTATTGAATTTTAAATGGGCAATGTTACTTGTCTTTTTTACGACTATTCTCTCTGTATTATTTAATATTATTGGTCCTCGTGAATTAGGTAAAGCCACTTCAACATTATTTGAAGGTGTGTTAGCTGAAGTTCAAGGAACAGGTTCGATTGAATTTAATGTAATTGGTAGAATCTTATTAACAGTATTAGCCTTATACGTAGTGAGTTCAATTTTCAACTGGGTTCAAGGTTTTGTAATGACAGGTGTTACGGAGAATGTCACTTACGGTTTACGTAAAAAGATGTTAGATAAGATTGATAATATGCCAATGAAATACTTTGAATCTCACTCACATGGTGAGGTCTTATCAAGAATTAGTAACGATATCGATACACTTGGAGCTTCATTATCACAGAGTTTTGCTCAATTATTAAACTCAATTATGACAATGATCGGTATTGCGATTATTATGTTTACAATCAACTGGATACTCGCTTTAGTTGTATTAATTGTTGTACCAATTAGTTTAATTACGATCCGTATATTAATTAATGTGTCTCAAAAATACTTCCGTCAACAACAAGTATCACTTGGTGTAATTAACGGACAAATTGAAGAGAACTTCTCAGGACAAAATATTGTTAGAGCATTTAACCAAGAGGAGAACGTTATTGATGTCTTCTACAAAGATAATGCTAAACTAGAAGAATCTGCGTGGAAATCACAGTTCTACTCAGGTGTTATGTTCCCATTCATGCGTTTCTTACAAAACTTTGGCTATGCTGCTGTTGTAATGGTTGGGGCATACCTTGTAATTATTGGTATGATTCGTGTTGGGGATATTCAAGCCTTTACTCAATACGTTAACCGATTTACACAACCTATCACTCAGTTAGCTCAAATTGTAACTTTATTACAAACAATGGTTGCAGCGGCTGAGCGTGTGTTTGAATTCTTAGATGAAGAAGAACAAGATCAAACAACAGGTAATGCTTTAGATATTGAAAATGTACACGGTGATGTATCATTTAACCATGTTCAATTTGGATATAATCCTGATCAACTCATCATTACAGACTTTAATGCCGATATAAAAGCCGGACAAAAGGTTGCCTTAGTTGGACCGACAGGTGCTGGTAAATCAACAATGGTTAAGCTGTTAATGCGCTTCTATGATGTTGATAAAGGGTCAATAAACTTAGATGGTGTTGACGTTAAAACGTATAGTCGTGCTAATTACCAACGTTCAATTTCGATGGTATTGCAAGATACTTGGTTATTTAACGGAACAATTATGGAAAACATTCGTTACGGTCGATTAGATGCCACGGATGAAGAAGTGATTGAAGCAGCAAAAGCTGTTCATGTCCATAATTTCGTTAAGAACTTGCCTGGTGGCTATAACTTTGAAATTAACGAAGAAGCTTCAAACATCTCTCAAGGTCAAAAACAACTTGTGACGATTGCTAGAGCTTTATTATCAGACCGTCCAGTTCTTATTCTTGATGAGGCGACAAGTTCAGTTGATACACGTACTGAAATTCTCATCCAACAAGCGATGGACCGTATTGTAGAAGGTCGTACAAGTTTCGTTATTGCTCACCGTCTTTCAACGATTAAAAACTCTGATTTAATTCTATACATGGAAAACGGAGACATTGTTGAACAAGGGAACCATGACGAATTAATTGCTAGAGGTGGCAAATATGCAAATCTTTACAATAGTCAATTCGCTTCAGGTGGTTCACCGTTTGAAGAATTTGATGATTAATGTCAATATTGAATAAGCAAAAGACATGAACAAATCGTTGTTAATGTCTTTTTTATATGTTGAATTGCAATAATTATTGCGACAATTTTTTATTTACTCAATTAATAAGAGTTCGTGTAAAAATACTTCCAAAGGTGTTTGGTAATCTAAGCATTTCCTAGGACGATTATTCATTAACCACAAAGCTTGGTTGAGTTCTTGGGAAATCACTCTAGCGAGGTCTGTTTTCTTAGGAAAAAACTCACGCAGTAAACCGTTAGAGTTCTCATTGGTTCCTCTTTGCCAGGCACTATAAGCATCGGCAAAATAAAAATCAATCCCTGCTGCTTCGACCTCAGGATAACAAGCAAATTCTTTTCCTCGATCTGAGGTAAAGGACTTTAAAGCTTCCTTAGGTAAGTTTTCTCTCAAATCTTCAATCGCAGTTTGCATAGCAACTTTAGTGCGATTTGGCATGGGTAAAGCAATATACATACGGCTTTTTCGTTCTGCAAAGCTCGCAAAACAACCTTTACTCTTACCTCGAGAAGAAACAACTGTGTCGAGTTCCCAATGCCCGAACTCTTTTCGATTCTTCACAGATTTGGGGCGTTTTGAGATGGGAGTGCCGATATTAAACTTTCCACGCGTTTCTTGAGGCTCTCGACTTTTCCCTTTGTGTCTTAAGACAGTTAGGGGTACCTTTAAGATATCTT
>NZ_JBHSHQ010000034.1:0-5334 GCF_042652985.1 Ruoffia tabacinasalis
TATAACAAGAAAATGGTGCACAGTGTTTTAAATGTCATTCGGATTGCGAAGCAATCTCATGATTTTTTATGTTTAGGAAATATTATATATACACTGACATCTAATCAAAGCTATGTTATAATGTTTGGTGCTGTTTTTAGAATAATTTTATAGATAAGAAAAATTGTAGAAGGAGAAATGCCATGTATTATTTCGATAATAGTGCAACAACAAAGCCGACAACTGAGATTCTGGATATTTATCAGAAA
The DNA here is from genome assembly GCF_042652985.1 of Ruoffia tabacinasalis. Lineage (NCBI taxonomy): Bacteria > Bacillati > Bacillota > Bacilli > Lactobacillales > Aerococcaceae > Ruoffia > Ruoffia tabacinasalis. The sequence goes on from NZ_JBHSHQ010000034.1 coordinate 249, forward strand.
GTGTCATTAAATTACTTTGGGAATCCCTCAAGTGCACATAAACTTGGAGAAGAAGCTAAAGCTTTAATGACATCTGCACGCAGACAAATTGCTACAATATTAGGCTTTGAAAGCAATGAAATTTACTTTGCTTCAAGCGGGACCGAAGTGAATAACTGGGTCATGCAACCGATCTTAAAAGCAATTAAACAAATTCATCCTAATAGAAACAAGGTATTAATTTCTTCGATTGAGCATCCAGCTACAATGAAACAAATTCCACTATTAGAATCATTGGGTTACCAAGTGGAGCTGATAAACGTTGATGGCAACGGACAGATTGACTTGGCTCACTTTGAATCTTTACTAGATAATGAAGTTCTACTAGTGTCAGTCATGGGCGTAAACAATGAAGTTGGAGCGATTCAACCTGTTAAAGAAATCGCAACTTTATTGCAGAAATTCCCACAAGTGATTTGGCATATGGACGGCGTTCAGACCATCACTTCACAGATCGAATTACTGCGTGAACCACGCATTGACATGATTACTTTATCAAGTCATAAATTCCACTCAGTGCGCGGGGTAGGCATACTAGCCCAACGTCAACGTGTTCCTAACATGCCTTTACTTCATGGTGGTGGACAAGAGACAGGTAGACGTAGTAGTACTGAGAATTTAGCGGGAATAGTGGCGACAAGTCGAGCGCTAAGAAAAATGAATGAAATCCAAGTAGATACAAAAGAAAGATTAGCAGACTACCGCAGTAGAATTATTGATACGTTAACAAATCTTGATTGGCAGGTATTTGCTGAGGCAACTGGTAGTGAGCATATTGTCTGTGCAGCCTTAGCACCCGTTCCGGGCGAAGTGTTATTACATGCCTTAGAAGCACATGATGTTTTTGTATCAACGACAAGTGCATGTGCAAGTCGCTCACACCAAGAACACGCGACGTTAAAAGCCATGAATATACCTGATGAGATTAGTAAATCAGCGATCAGACTGAGTATGGCACATACAACAACAGATAAAGACGTTGATTATTTACTTACAACCTTAGAACAAGTAACCGAACAATTTAAGAATTACGCCTAAAGGGGAGTTATAATGGAAGAAAAACAAATTAAAATTCATTACGGAGAATTATCGACAAAAGGTAAAAACCGTAAAATGTTCCAACAGAAGATGGCGGAACAAATTAGACATAAGACAAAACATATTGAACGTATTAAAATTTATCCAAACCGTGATTTTATGTTTATTAAATGGGAACAAGCAAGTTACGAAGAGCTCATTGAAGTATTAAAAGATATCCCAGGAATTTCACGTTTTGAACCAGTTTATCCTGTCGCAAAAGACATGGATGCAATTAAAAAAAGAGCTTTAGAATTATTTAGTGAATTGAATATTCAAGACGGTGAATCCTTTAAAGTAGTGGCTAAACGATCAGATAAAGAATTTGAACTTGATACGTACGCAATTCAACGTGAAGTCGGAGATGTTATCGGGGAAGCCTATCAAAACTTAGCCGTTAAGATGACACGACCAACCTATAAACTGACAGTGAGTATCCACCTTAAAGATGAAGCTTACTTAAGTTTATTATCCTACCCAGGACTACAAGGGATGCCATACGGTTCAAGTGGGCGCGGTATGTTAATGTTATCGGGTGGCTTTGATTCACCCATTGCAGGGTATTTAATGATGCGCCGTGGGATGGAGATTGAAGCCGTTCACTTCAGTAGTCCACCGTATACAAGTCCACAAGCTTTAGAAAAAGCGAAAAAATTAACCGCTAAATTAGCACACTTTGGAATGCCAATTAAGTTCCACAACGTCCCATTTGCTAAAATCCAAGAAGAAATCAAAGCGCATGTACCGGACAGCGAATCCATGACTGTAATGAGACGCTTTATGTTGCGAATCATGGATCAACTCATTGAACAAAATAATGCGGACGCAATTGTTAACGGGGAATCTTTAGGACAAGTCGCTTCTCAAACAATTAAGAGTATGCGTGTCATCAATGAAGTGACATCAACCCCGATCTTCAGACCATTAATTGCGACAGATAAAAACGAAATCATCGCCTTAGCTGAGAAGATCGATACCTTTGATATTTCAAATGAACCTTATGAAGATTGCTGTACAGTATTTGCACCAACAGCGCCTCATACGAAACCAAAACAAGAAAAAATTGAAGACTATGAACTTGCTCTAGATGTCGAAGCCTTAGTAAAAGATGCCGTTGAGAATACACACATCGAAAAAATCGATGAAGATTATATAAAAAACCAAGAAGCTGATTTTGCAAACTTACTGTAATAGGCAATCAGAATCTTTGAAGTATTCACTTGCAAGCGATATAATAACTATAGTATTAAAATATGAAAGGGAGTTATATCATGCAAGTAACATTTAAAGGCGATCCAATCGAAGTTAAGGGTACTCAACCTTCAGTAGGGGACAAAGCACCTAACGCAACAGTTACTAACAACAAAGGTGACAAAGTAGAATTAGCAGATGTCATTAAAGGCAATGTAACAATTCTAAGTGTTGTACCTGATGTATTAACTCGTACATGTGAATTACAAACTAAGAACTTTGCTGAGAAAACAGCTGACAAAGGTTATAAATACATTACACTAGGTCGTAATACAGTGGATGAATTTAATGAGTGGAATAAAGAAAACGAACTTAATGTTGATACTTATACGGATGCTGATGGAGAATTCGGTAAAGCGTATGGTTTAGATATTGAATTAGGTGGAGACGTTCGTACAACGCGTTCTGTATTTGTTGTAGATAAAGATGGAGTCATCCAATACAAACAAATCGTCGACGAGGTTGCTGACGAACCTGATTATGACTCAGCTTTAGAAGCTGCAGATAAACTATAATATAAGTTATATCCCAAAATACAATGACTAATTAACCGCCCAAATATTATTTTGGGCGGTTATTTTTGCTTTTAGCTATATTTTTGGCATGTAGAAGTAATATTAGACAGACATTTAGAAGGAATAAAATAAAATTATAATAAATCTAAAGCCTTTTTGTAGAAAATGTACTATTATATATTAAAGGGGTGATTAGGAATGAATAATAAATATTATGCACTTTTAAAGGAGAAATTTCCGACTAAGGAAAGTGTACTAACAGAAATTATTAATTTAGAAGCAATTATGCAATTACCTAAAGGGACTGAGCACTTTGTGAGTGACTTGCACGGTGAGTATGTCGCTTTTAACCACGTTATGCGTAACGGTTCAGGGAGTATTAAGGAAAAGGTAGCAAGCTGCTTTAAAGACCGTGATAATGTAGATATTGACGATTTAAGCGTATTAATCTATTACCCAACAGGCAAGATAACATTGGAAGAGAATCGTTTAAATAGCGAAGAGATTATTCATTGGTATCGTAAACAAATTCATTTATTAATTGAAGTAACTTTATTCTCAAGTACAAAATATACTCGTTCGAAAGTGAGAAAGACGTTAGACTCACAGTACCGTTATATTATTGATGAATTACTTTCAGAATCGAATCCAGTTTCAAATAAAGAAGATTACTTTGATACAATTATTGATAAAGTCATTGAATTAGGACAAGCGAAACCATTAATCCGTTCTTTATGTATTGCGATCCAACATTTAGTCGTTGATCATTTACACGTTGTTGGAGACATTTATGATCGAGGACCCGCACCAGATAAGATTATTGACCGTTTAATGGCCGTGCCAAGTATTGATATCCAATGGGGGAACCATGATATTATTTGGATGGCAGCGATGGCAGGTTCACTTGTTTCAATTATGAATGTGATTCGTATCTCATCTCGTTACAATAATTTAGATGTCATTGAAGAGTCATATGGAATTAACATTAGACCATTAATTGAGTATGCAGATAAATACTATGAGCCTATCGATAAATTCAATCCTAGACTGAGCGATATCAATGAAGTTTCTGAATTAGAATATCGAATTTTAAATATTATCCAACAAGCAACAAGTATTCTTCAATTGAAACTAGAGGGACAACTGTATACTAGACGTCCTGATTTTATGATGGAAAATCGTGACATGTTGAGTGCCATTAATCCAGAAAAAGAAACAATTAAGATTGAAGGAAAAGAGTATGCTTTAAGTAACTTCCATGCACCAACAGTAAACTGGGATAATCCTAATGAGCTAACAGAGGAAGAAGAAGCATTACTTGAGAAGCTAAAAGATTCATTCTTAGGAAGTGAAAAACTTAGACGCCACATTAACTTCTTATTGGATAATGGAGGAATGTATTTAGTTTACAATAACAACCTACTTATTCATGGTGGAATTCCAATGCATGAAAATGGCGACTTTAAATCATTACGTATTGATAATATGTCTTATGCTGGAAAAGAGTTACTCGATTTCTTTGAAACTCATGTCTACAAAGCTTTCATTAATAGAGAAGTTTCAGATGATTTCTCAACGGATATTATGTGGTATTTATGGTGCGGAGATTCGTCTTCCCTATTTGGAAAAGGTGCGATGAAGACATTTGAACGTTATTACGTCGAAGATAAGGAAACGCATAAAGAACCTAAGAACCCGTACTACCAATTAAGAAATAATGAGATTAATTGTTTAGATATTTTACATGAATTTGGGCTGGATAAGACAGCACATATTATTAATGGTCATACACCCGTCAAAGCAAAAGACGGCGAGAGCCCAATTAAAGGAAATGGTCGCTTGATTGTAATTGATGGAGGTTTCTCAAAACCTTATCATTCACAAACTGGTATTGCCGGCTATACTTTATTATCAAACAGTTGGGGAATGCAGTTAGTAGCTCACCAACCATTTGATTCGATTGATGATGCGGTGATGAATAAGAAAGATATCGTATCAGTTAAACGTTTGGTTGATCGTGTAGAAGACCGAACAAGAGTTAAAGAGACAACCGTTGGCGAAAGACTTCAAAAAGAGATTGCTGATTTAGAGGAACTCTTTAAAAATTACGAGCGTTATTAATTAGAACTCTTTATTTTTGGCTCTTTGTCAAATAGGGTTGATGACTCATTTTAATCAAGATCAAGCAGCATAAGTTGTTGCTT
>NZ_JBHSHQ010000035.1:0-117377 GCF_042652985.1 Ruoffia tabacinasalis
TATAACAAGAAAATGGTGCACAGTGTTTTAAATGTCATTCGGATTGCGAAGCAATCTCATGATTTTTTATTGAAGTAATATTATTTACTTAAATTTGCTTCCGCTGCCACAATACGATTTAAGATAATCTCATCGTCAATCTCTGTAACAGTACGGGCTACTTGCTCAATCGACTGCTCTTTCAACATCGCTTGTAGATGTTCACTTTCTTTGTCCTCTGGATTATCGTAGTGAAAAATCATGCCGACAACATCAATTAAGTTTTGGTACTCTAAGTCACGTTCTTTTGCTTCGCGAATTGGACGAATGAATCGTTCATTAGGCCCTAATTTGCGGATAGGCGTTCTAGCCACACGTGTTACGTCATCTGAAATATGCGGATTTTCAAAACGTCCAACAATCTTTTGAGCATATGCTTTATGTTCTTTCGCATCGAAGTTCCATTTATTAATTAATAATGCACCTGTTTCTTTCAGTACATTTTGTAATAAGTTTAAGATGCGCTCGTCACTAATTGCTTCATCAATTGTTTTGTAACCATAGAAAGCCCCGGCATATGCAACCGTCGCATGCCCCGTATTAACAGAAAATAACTTACGTTCGATAAAGGGTTCTAAATCTTCAACATAATGCACGCCTTCTAAACGAATATCTGTCGCTTTAGAAGCTGTCGTATCAATAACCCATTCTCTAAATGGCTCAACCGAAACAAATAATGGATCTTCATGGTGTTGATCAGGTACGATACGGTCAACTGCTGCATTAGGGAAACCAACGTATTTCTCAACATAAGCCGAATTATCTTCAGTTAAAAACGTTTCAACCTTCTCGCGTAAGAAGTCAGAGCCACCAATCATATTCTCGCACGCGATAATATCAATCCCTTCGGTAATATTTGCCGCTTGACGCGCTTGAATCCCTTGAGCGATCAATTCTGCGATATATGGTAAAACATTGGGTCCGATAGCTGTTGTTACTAGATTCGCTGAAGCGATCGCTTCGACGACTGCTTCAGGTTCTGTTCCGTTATTCAACCCATCAACGTTATCAATGTGAATTGTTTCTCCATCTTTGGCTGCGTATGCTATATCATACTCTTTACTCTCTTTTAAGGCATTGATGATTGATTCATTAATATCAACAAAATCAATGTGAAAACCATTTTTTGATAAGATTTCTCCGATAAAACCGCGGCCAATATTTCCTGCTCCAAAATGAACTGCTTTCATTAAACTTCTTCCTCCTCAAACATGGCGATAATTTCTTCAGCTGTATTAGCATTCGCAAGGCGAACAACATTTTCAACATCTGAACAGAATACGGCAATTTTAGATAGTACATCTAAATGTTCATTCCCAACGCCTGCAATACCGAAAATCATCATGGCCATTTTCTCTTCAGATTCACCGGGTGCAAAGTTTACCCCTTGAGGTACTTGTGCAATCGTAATGCTAGTTGCTTTAACAAATTCTTTTCCTTCGTCTGTTCCGTGTGGAATCGCCACAAAGTTCCCCATATGAGTTGTAACAACTTGTTCACGTGCCAACATTGAGTCGATATAACTTTCCTCAACTGAACCATCTTCAACTAATAGTTTTCCAACCGCTTTTATCGCGTCTTCTTTAGTTGAAAACGACTGATCTAATAATATATTTTTCGTTTTTAACTCCATGTTTATCTCTCCTTTAGTGTAAATGTTGCACTTCTCTAACAAAAAGTGAACTGATTAACTGGTATACCTCTTCTTCTGTACCCTGTTCATAAATAACTGTATTGATATCACTTTCAATAATAGATGAACTGATCAGCCCTAATAATTGTTGTTGATAGGCGCTCATCTTCTCCGGTGCAATCATTAATAGCATCCGTTTCAATTGAATTTCTTGACCATCCATCCCTATTAATGCGAAAGGCTGATCTAATTCATAAATACTAAAATAAGGCTGCTTGACCCACTGATTCGAACTATGGAACAACGCAACACTCGACTTGGGAATCCCAATCGGTGCTTTTAAATAGCGCTCATTCACCTCGCGGCATACACGGTTAGCATCTAAAATTATATTTTTATCAAGTGAGTTAATAATAAGTTCTAATGTTAATTCAACCGTTTCTTGTGATTCAATATGTAACACACTAATTTGATCTAATATTAATTTGGCGTCTTGTAAATAATCATACAACTGGTTGAACTCCACGTCTGTTTGGACCGCAACTTGCATATATTTAGACTCACTTTGTCGACTAATTGCTTGAATATCTTTTCGAATGCCTTCAATTTCTTTATCGGTTAAAAGCGGTGATATCACACGATAATCGCGTTCCATCCCAGATAAATAAATTGTTGATAAGATTAATTGATAATTAGAAAAATCAACATGTTGTAACCTAGATAATTGAATCACTGTCACAGAATTAATTTCGGGTAAGTAGCGTTTCAACCGACTTTCTAAAATCTTACCAGTCCCCACACCGCTTGAAGAAACGACAATCGCATTTACTTCACGCTGGATACTCGGATGTCTTTCAAGACTTGTCGCAAAGTGTATCACAATATAAGCTTTTTCATCATTGGTCAGCATATGTCCATCGAACACTTCATCCCAAGCCATATCTAAAGCGACGGCTAAGTTTGGATATTCTTCATTGATACGTTTTAATACGGGAGTATCTAGTTTGTAATCCAGCAAAACTGGGCGCTTTAAAGTTGCCTGAATATGAGCAACTAAATCATAAAATAAACTATCATCATATCGGAAATCATTCCCAGTGTGCTCTGTAACAACTCTTATGAGCTCTTTGACTTGATAAGTCAACTGCGAGTCAAAGGTTTCAAAAAAGATACTTTGACTTGTCTTATAATTCAACCCCTCAAGTTGCAAAGCAATAAAGTGTCGTTCATCCAAATCAATCGCAAGTGCGATTTTTGATGATATATAACCTAAAATCTCATGCGCTAAATAGATAATCTCTTGGGAGATAGCTTTAGCTGGAATAGGTTCGTTGATTAAATGCCCCGCTTGAATCCGATCAATCGTCATCGCAATCATGATAATCACATGTTGTAATTGATTATCTGTCACCTTACTAAATTGGTGGCTTGAATCATGATTAATTGACTCATTCGCATAATATAATGAGTCTGGTGAGAGTATTGATAGAAAATAATCATTAAATTTACTATCTCGGTCTTCTTTTAAACTGTTTAGATATTTAAAAAAATCATAATCTTCAACACTTCCATAAATAAGTCGACTGGCTATCTCACGACGCTTTCGCTCGGTCGCCAAAACGGTTATACCTTGGAACTTTATTCGGTCAATGTATACATCAAATCGCTCAAGTTCTTCTTCAACATCGGCTAAGTCACTTTGAATCGTGCTTTGACTAACCATTAATTCATCTGCCAAAGCTTCCATTGTCAACTCTTGGCTCAATAAAAGTCTTAATGATACAGCCCGTTGACGTTCTGGAATCGACATCTCGCTTGGATGTTTGTCTTCAACTTGAAGCCTCAGTGAATGAATATTGTCTTGTTCGCCTTCTAATTGATAACCGATTCCCCTCTGATTAATAATAGAAACGTTAGAATGGGCTAAAGTTTCTTCCAGAGTCGATAATTCACGATACACAGTCCGACGGCTTACATCTAGTAAGTCCGTCAATTCCCTTACCTTTACACCGCTTGGTGCATCCAGCAAAATTGACAATATGTGTCTTTCTCGATCTGTTAAGAACATTTCACCCCTCCTAACGTTAGTGTTTTTTAATTAAAATATTCAATTAACTGGTTGTAATGACTCTCATCTAATAGTTTATCATAAGACTCAACCATGACGTTAGCATATTGCTGACGAACTTTCTCTCCAACTTCCGGTGTTGCGATTACAAGTATTGACGCATCATTCGTTAATGCTGTAATATCTTTCGCTTCAACTGGAATTGTGATTCCTTTTTTCGTGAAGTGATTACGTAATTGTGACGCTGCCATTGTACTCGCTCCAACTTTACCGTCGTAAGCGACAACAACTTGTTTCACTGCACTGTAATCAGCTACTACTGGAGCCGGAGCCACTTTTTCAGGCTCATTTGTTGCCACTGGCTCATCTGATTTTTTGTACATATCATTTAAAATCTCATCGTAACGATCGCCATCTAAGAAGTTCTCAACTGATAAGTGAGTCGATGATGGTGATTGTTTGCGCGCACGATTTGTTAATTCTTCTTGAGTAATGACTAAAGTTTTCGAATCATCTTTTAAGTTATTAATCGCTGAATTCGTTACTTTAATATCAATTCCTTGAGATTTCACTTTCTTACGAAGTAATGAAGCTCCCATAGCACTTGACCCCATTCCGGCATCACAAGCGAAGATAATTTGGTCAATCTCTTCAAAGGCTGGTGCAGAATCTGATAATGCTTCTACATCTGTACTTTGACCTTTTGAAGATGCTTTTGCTGCTTGAGTCGCTGCTACTTGTTCTTCAAATGTATCATCGACACCGGCTTTACGATCTGATTTAATAATCACACCTGCAATTAAGAATGACACAATTGCTGAAGCTATCACACCTGCATAAACGCCTAAGTGACTACCTTGAGCAGTCATCGCTGTAATCGCAACAATTGAACCTGGTGACGCTGCACCTGTAAGACCAACATCAAATAGAGAGAATACGAATGTCCCTGTCATACCCCCAGCAATGACTGCTAAGAATAATAATGGTTTCATCATAACGTATGGGAAATAAATTTCGTGAATCCCACCTAAGAAATGAATAATCGCTGCACCCGGTGCTGAACCTTTTGCAGATCCTTTACCAAGGAACATGAAAGCAAGTAGTACCCCTAAACCTGGTCCAGGGTTAGTTTCTAATAGATATAGAATTGATTTTCCTGCTTCAGCTACTTGCTCAGAACCAAGAGGTGTAAAGATACCGTGGTTCAACGCATTATTTAAGAATAAAACTTTCGCTGGTTCGATAAGAATATTTGCTAATGGTAGTAAGCCTGCTTGAACTAAGGCTTCTACCCCAACACCAATCATTGACGTTAAACTAGCAACAACTGGTCCAACAACCACAAAAGCAATTAATGCTAATGCAAATCCAATTAAACCAGATGAGAAGTTATTGACTAACATCTCAAAACCAGATGGAATCTTATCTTGGTATCTCTCATCAAATTTCTTGATTAACCAACCACCTAAAGGTCCCATCACCATTGCACCAATAAACATCGTTACATCTGACCCAACAATCGCACCTACTGTTGCAATCGCACCTACGACCGCTCCGCGATCACCATGTACCATCTTACCTCCAGTGTACCCAATTAAGATTGGAAGTAAGTAAGTTAACATCGGCCCTACAATGCCTGCAAAATCTTCATTCGGGAAATATCCATCCGGAATGAATAGGGCTGTTAAAACACCCCACGCAATAAACGCTCCAATATTTGGCATAACCATACTACTTAAGTAACTACCGAGTTTCTGGACTTTTGCTTTCAGCCCTGCATTATTTTTTGTATTATCCACAACGACGCCTCCTTAATTTAATTTGTATTCAATTATTATAATATAGACTTTTTGGTAACGCTTCAATAGCAAGCAACTAGGAACTTTGGCACACTTCTTTGTGACAATGACACACTCTATATAAAATGACACAAAAAAGCCAAACTCTCACGAGCTTGGCTTTAAAGTTTACGATGGATTATTCTGTTTACGTTTGCGTAAAGTCACAAAGTAAGTAGCCAACGAAACAATGACAAAAATCACGATAAACGCTAAGGTAATCGACGCTCCTGGTGGTGTATCGTATTCGTAACTGGCAAATATTCCAGCAAATATTCCAATTAAATTAATGATAATACCAATTACAATCGACTTCCCAAAACTATCCGATATTTTAATGGCCGTTGCAGATGGGATAACGACTAAAGCTGACACAAGCAATGCCCCAACAATCGGCATCATTATACTAATCGCAACCCCCGTAAATACTGAGAAAATAATTGAAATCAAGCGAACTGGTAAGCCACTTGTATAAGCCGTCGCCTCATCATAACTCATCACATAAAGCGTTCTTCTAAAGATTAGATAGAAGATGACAATAGTAATTGAGAGCCCAACTAGAATTTTTACTTCACTTGGCGAAATTAATAAGATTGAACCAAATAAATATTGATCAATTTGGAAATTACCTGAGTTCGAGTTCAAACTCACCAATACTAAGGCTATCGCCATTCCGGCTGACATCATAATCGCAACGGAAATCTCTGAAAAGGTATTGTAAATCGTTCTTAAGTATTCAATGATAATCGATGCCCCGACAACAAATAATAATGTCGAAAGCGTTGGATCTACTTGCAGGAACATTCCTAAAGCCACTCCTGCTAAGGAAATATGCGATAAAGTATCGGCTAATAATGACTGTCTACGTAAAATTAATAATAAGCCGATGATTGGTGTAATAAAGGAAATCGCCACACCCGCAATTAATGCGCGTTGGATGAAGTCATACTGAAGCAACTCCATGGTGTTCCCCCCTCTCTAACAAGTCGAATTTCACGATCAAAAAAGCCATCAAGTTCATTATCTGCATGTGTGACCATAAGAATCGCTTTCCCATGAACTTTAGATGTATGGCGTAATAATTTATAGAAGGATTTTCTTGACGCGACATCCATCCCGGTTGTCGGCTCATCAAGGACGAAAAAGTCTGGGTCCATTGCAAAAGTACGAGCCAAATTAATTCGCTGCTTTTGACCGCCGGATAATTCCCCGACTTTACGGTCTCTTAAATGATCCATCCCGACAGATTTCAAAGCTCGATCCACATGTTCATAGTCTGTGTCGTCAAGCTTTTTGAACCAACGGCCTTTTGGGTAACGACCGGATTCAACTAATTTCTGAACGGTACTTGGAAAACCCGCATTGAAAGACGTTACGTTTTGCGGAACATATCCTATAGATAACTTCTCTCCAAATTGGTTTAGTTTTGAATAGATCACTCGTCCCGTTGCTGGGTTTAACAAACCGAGTATATTTTTAATTAAAGTTGATTTTGCTGCACCATTTTCCCCGGTTAAGATAACAAATTCACCAGGTTCAATTGTAAAGTTAATGCTGTCTAGCACTTTCTCATCATCATAGTAAAATGATAAGTCATGCACTTCTAATAGAGACATAATGTTACACCTTTCTAATTGTTCGTTTTATTTCGTTAATTGGGCTAAGTTCTCTCTCATTATACTGAAATAATCCTCACCTTGCTCAATTTCTTCTTCTGTAATGAATTCCAACGTTCTTAATGGTCGTAACTCTGCGCCGGTTGCTTGGCTCACTGTTTCTGAAATAGTCGTTGATGTTGTCGGGTCAACATAGATAACTTGGATATTTCTCTCGTTCACTACATTGGTCATTTCAGCTAACTGTTTAGCACTTGGTTCGGCATTATTCGCTAACCCACTAATGGCTAATTGTTCTAAATCATAAGCATGAGCTAAGTATCCGAAAGCTTCATGTTGAACGACAATTGTTCGGTTCTCTAGATCAGCTAAACCGACATTAAATTCTTCATTCAATGCTGTTAATTCTTCAGATAGTTTTGCCGCATTCTCAGTATAAGTTGCTTCATTCGCTGGATCGAGTTCAATTAAAGCATTTTTGACATTCTCTGCCTGCTGAGAGTAAAAGTTTGGATCTAACCACGTATGCGGATCAAACTCATGCGAATGACCTTCTTCGTGTTCATGGTCATGTTCGTGGTCGTGTTCCTCTTCATGGCCTTCCTCATGCTCATGATCATGTTCCTCTTCTTCATGGTTATGGTCACCTGATAATAATTCGATGCCTTCCGTTGATTCAAGCACTTGCGTTGCCTCTTGGTCAACAATACTTAATAAATCACTGACAAAAAACTCCATCTCATCATCTTGATAGATGAATAAATCCGCCTCTTGAACTGCCACAGCATCTTTAGCCGTAGATTCATACGAATGCGCATCTTGTCCACTTTCTAAGAGCATCTCAACATTGATAGCCTCTCCACCTATTCGACTCGCTAAGTAATACATTGGATAAAATGTAGTCATTACCGTCTTTTTGTCTTGGGCATGAACGCTAACTCCAGGTACGATTAAAGCAAAAGCAACAATAAATAAAATAAATTTCTTAAATAATTTCATAATGATTAACCTCTCTTAAATGTAATGGTTACTATTTAGACTTTCACTATGTTACTCCCGAAGTTTACGAAAGTCAAGACTATTAAACATGACAATTTAATCATATGAAAAAGCACACAATTATATACCTTACTCTTCGTATTTATTGTTTGACGGTGTTATTATATATAAAAGGATTAAGTGTGTTAAAAAATAGTCTGAATAATTCACATATATTTCAATATACAACTAGAGACCTATGAAAAATGCATTCAAGTCACGTATATTTAATTAGAAATGATCGCATAGCCAATCATGCGAATGAGAGGATAAGAAAATGAAAAATTCGCTAGTATTAGAAGTGAACAATGTATCTAAACAATACGGAAAACAACAAGCGTTAGACCACTTTAATTTAAAAGTGAACAAAGGTGAAATCGTAGGTGTCGCGGGTCCCAATGGTGCTGGAAAAACAACTTTATTTCGAATTATTACCGGGATGACTCCCGTTTATGATGGGGACTTAAAGTTATTTGGTTCCTTAGATGCGACCGGTTTAAGGGAAAATCGCAAGTATTTAGGGACGATTATTGAAGACCCTGCCTTCTTTCCGGAAATGTCCGCTAAACAAAATTTAGAGTTCTATCGGATTCAAAGAGGCGTTAAAGATAAGAACCGCATCGACGAACTATTAACACTTGTCGGCTTGGCCGATGTTGGAAACAAGAAATTTAAAGGTTTCTCATTAGGTATGAAGCAACGTTTAGCCATTGCTTTAGCTTTAATTCATGAACCTGAACTGCTTGTCTTTGATGAACCAACCAATGGTCTCGACCCCGCAGGTATTATTCAAGTGAGGAAGTTACTGCAAAAATTAGCTAAAGAAACACATTTAACTATTCTTGTCTCATCCCATATTCTTTCGGAGTTAGAAAACTTAGCGACCCGCTTTGTAATCGTAAACCATGGTAAGAAAATCGATGAGTTCACAAAAGAAGAATTACAAGAACGTCTGCAAAGTTACTTTGAGATTAAAGTAGATGACACTGACCGAGCTAGCCAACTGCTTGAAATAGAGTTAAATACAACTGAATTTGAAGTAACAGCTGACGGCGTGATTCATGTATTTGACGCTAATATTGAAGCTAGCGATATCGCTGATACGTTAGTGAAGAACAATCTGAAACTTTCTCATTTATCGCGTAAATCTCATAATCTTGAAGAGATGTTTATTAATTTAACTGAGGAGGCGCATTCTAATGATGAGATTATTTAAAGCTGAATTATACCAACTTTCAACCCGTCTTGCACCAAAAATTTGGTTACTTGTTGGTTTATTACTGGGTGCAGCCATTCCAATAATTTTCTATCTCGGCACTTGGTTAGAAGAAGGCGTTCGCCCGATTATTCAAGTCCTACCGGCAGAGACCTTAATTTACTTTGCCTTTATCCCATTAATGACAAGTACCGCTATTTTCCTATTAATTGGTCTAGGCAATACGGCTTATCACGACGAAACGAGAAACCGTACTTTAATTAATACAGTGAGTACAGGACACTCCCGAGTGAAGATTTATTTAACTAAATACTTGAGTAGTCTATTCTTAGCCTTTTGCTTTTTATTTATAGCTATCTCTGGATTTGCGATTGCCGGTTCTATGATTTTCAATGGAGGAATCTCGATTTATTATGAGATTTTATTTATGGAAACAGTTTTTAGTTACTTACCTATTTGGTTAATGTACTTGGCACTTTTTCAAATCATATATTTCTTCTCAACGAGCAATGCTTTAATGAATTTAACGATACTAGGTATCGTTGCCTTACCTTTAATCTTACAACTCTTGTCACTGCGCTTTGAGTTTATCGAAATGATTGAACCTTACATCTTTACCCAATTAAGTCCAGATAATCCAATCATGATTCAAGGGGTTGATTTCACACCATGGTTAGCCTTGATCTATTTTGCTATCTTTATGTTCATCGGAGTCAGTCTATTCAAACGACGTGAAATAAAATAGAAAAACACGAGCTACTTCGGATTAATTTCCGGTGTGGCTCGTGTTTTTTTCGTTGCAATGATATGACTCTTCCCTGTCAGGAACGACTAAGAACAAGACATATAGAATGCCTAACATTAATAAAGCTAAGATTATTTTTACAAACATGATTGGTGCGAAATAAATTGATATGCCCATTAAAATCACGATATTGACAAGCATTTTGTATTTCTTTTTACGTGGAATAGATTTAGTTTCAACGTAATCTGATACGTAAAACTGATACATTTTAGTTTGTTGCAACCAATTCGTAAAGCGTTCTGAACTTCGTGCAAAAAAGAAACCGGCTAATAATAAAAAGGGCGTCGTCGGCAATACAGGTAAGATAGTCCCGATAAAACCTATCGCAAACGTAATAAACCCGCAGATGATGTAAATATATTTTTTAATCAAATTATATCCCTCCTTTTTTATTATTTTAAGATGGTATCATTGTATACTTAATCACAAACTTTTTCAAAGATTCTTTTTAATTTATACAAAAAAAGTGATTGTTTCCAACATATTGGAAACAATCACTTTACTCTAGCGTCTATTGATTTAAAAATGTACTTAACCATTCAGGTAGATATTTTTCTTTAATGTCTTTAGGTAGATTTTCGTAAACAACATCAAGTTGTTCAGATAAATTTTTGTTCATTATTTGTTGAATTTCTTTAATCTTCATATCGCGTCCAATAATTTCAGCGATCGCAATTTGACGAAGTACTTCAATATAACTGAAAGCTAAAGCTACAGTCAATACACTTGCAGTTGTCCCAGAGATCATCCCACCAGCAACTGTCCCGATACCTGGTATGAGTTTAAAAGCTGATGAGACGAGGATTTTACCGAAGTAAGTCGCCCCACCAGTCCCGCCAATCCCTGCAATAATTGACACAATTTGTGATTTGTCCAATGACAAACCAAATATAGATGTAATGTGCGCTAACATTGTAATTTGCATCGGCACAAGGAGCGTGGCATCGGAAATCGGAATCGGTGAAAAACCAACCCCAAAAGCAGAAGCTACATACTTATTTGCCCAACGCCTAGCGTGTTCCACTTTAATGTTCAAATCTATTTGTTGGGCGTTGATAAAAGCCTTGTGAACCTCTGTTGGTACCACTTCAAGTGTTGTATCAATTAATTCTTGCAATCCATAGGCGGGTATTCTTTGTTCACCACGTATCAAATACGTTTTCGCTAACAATGGAATAATTGACTGAACTGGCATATCAAGCTCGTTTAAATATTTCTCAAAATCACTATTCTTCTCACCAATCGCTTGCGTCAAGATTAGTAACACAGGCACATGCTCAGCCATTGCTTCAATTAACTCTATTTCAAATGGCTCAATCCGCGCCATTGTACTGTTAATACAGTAATAAACTATATCAATGGCTTCATGAGGACCTTTTTCTTTTTGTGATTTAATTAAATCTGAAAGTGCCAGTAAAACTTCATGCTGCGCTTCAGGATTAAGTTCTAAACCTTTTGTGTCATACAAAGTCAGTGGGACACCCTCTTTAGTAATTTTCTCAACATGTTGAGTGATCGGTTGTCCAACACCGGTTTCTGCTAATTTTTCCCGGAAGACAGCATTAATTAAAGTGCTTTTACCGCTTCCTGTTTTTCCAGCAACTAAAATATTAATGGGTTCAATGCGGTCCACTTCTTGCTGAGTCTTCTCCATTAAATTATTCGCGATATCTCGATTCGCTTTTCTTTGTGTGATTTTATTCCATAAGCTCACAATCTACCATCCCTTCCAATTCATTCTTATCTTCTGCGGTTCGATATTAGAATGAGTCGTATTAACTGGAGCGCCGTACTTAACGTGGCTGCAATATATGTGAAAGCCGCTGCATCTAACACTTTTTTCGCTGCGGGCACTTCTTCCTGCACAAATACCCCTGTATCCCCTAAAATCGCTAGGGCTCTTTTACTTGCATCAAATTCTACGGGTAAAGTGACTAATTGGAAAACGACAACTAAACCAAAAGCAAGAATCCCAATATTCACTAAACCAGTAAATTGAAATAATAAACCAATTAAAATTAAAGGCATCGCGATAGATGACCCAATTTGAACGACCGGTGCAATCGCACTTCTTACTTTTAAGAAGGCGTAATCTTTTTGATCTTGAATCGCATGTCCAACCTCATGGGCTGCTACAGCTACAGCAGCTACTGAAGTTTGATTATAAGTTGCTTCTGATAAGCGTAATACTTTATTTCTAGGGTCATAATGGTCAGTTAAACGCCCTCTTACTTGTTCCACTTTTACGTTAGATATTCCGGCTGTTTGCAAGATATGCTCTGCTGCTTGCTTCCCTGTAATTCTTTTTTCTGTATCTAATTGATCGTATTTATTGAATGTCGATTGCACACGATTTTGTGCAAACATAACAATTCCCATCCCGATAAGGACTAAAATGTAAGTCCAATCCATATACATATGTATTCCTCCTTAGTTGAAATCACTATAATTATACCACATTTACCATTTTTCTTTGCATCCGACAACTTGTAATGATTATATAATACTGACATTAATTTAAGATGAATAAAAAATAACCGAAACGCTCTGAACGTTTCGGTTTGTAGATTAGCGTATATTTATTATCACATAATTTGATAAATTGACATCCAACTTAAGGCGGATATTATTTTTCTTCGGCAGGTAAAACTAAGTTTAAGATAATTCCAACAATCGCACTTAAAGCCGTCCCTGAAATAACTAAGGCTGAACCTACTTCAAGAACTGCCCCACCTAAACCAATAACTAGCATCGCACTTGCGATAATTAAGTTACGTGATTGGTTGAAGTCTGTTCTATTACTGATTAAAACTTTTAACCCATTACTTGCGATAACCCCGTAAAGTAAGATTGACATTCCACCTAAAACTGATTGAGGAATTGTCGAAATTAGAGCCGTAAATTTACCTAAGAAACTGATGATAATTGCAATAATAGCAGCGTTACGAATGACTGATATACTCGCAACTTTTGTCATACCAATAACTCCTGTATTTTCCCCGTAAGTTGTATTGGCTGGTCCTCCAATGAAAGCCGAGAATAAAGAGGCAATTCCATCACCGGCTAAAGTTCTGTCTAAACCAGGTTTTTTAATAAAATCATGCCCCGTAATTTCTCCCAGAACCATGACATCTCCCATATGCTCCGCAATTGTTACAAACGCAATTGGAATAATCGCTAATGCTTCAGCACCAAAGTAGAAGTTATATCGATCTGGACTGTTTCCAAATGGTAGGCGGATATCTGGTAACGCAAACCAACTTGCTTCATGAACCGGTGTTAAATCAACAATCCCTAGTAAAATCGCCACAATATAACCCACAATAATTGCGATTAAGAATGGAATCACTTTCGCAAAACCTTTTCCTTTAAATGTAACAAATACAGCTACTGCAAATGTCACCACTGCCGTTAGAATTTGTCTCCAATCCCCACCTTCAATAAAACCAGCATTTTGAACTGCTGTCGCTGATAAGCCTAATCCGATAACTATAATCATCGGACCAATAACGATTGGTGGGAATAATTTATTAATCCAGCCGCTTCCGATTTTATGTATGATAAATGCTACAACAACATAAACAAGTCCAACTAACATAATTCCAGTTTGAGCTGCATCAATACTTCCGCCCATTTGATCAATCGCAAATGACATCGCTGTAATATAAGCAAATGATGAACCTAAATATACCGGTACTTTAAACTGAGTCACAACCATATAAATCAGCGTCCCAACCCCACTTGCTAAAAGTGCCGTCGACACTGGTAAACCTAATACTAAAGGCACTAAAATTGTCGCACCGAACATCGCAAACACATGTTGGAAACTTAATAATAAACCAGGTATTAAAAATGGCTTCTCATGCACATCCAACAACATTCTTTTTTCTTTTCCTGAATTTTCCATATAAACAGCTCCTTTTTGTTTAGGTTCACTTTGGACAAAATAAATAGCCCTTAGCAAAAACAGGGCTTTAAAGAAGTTCATATGTAAATTGATGGCTCGCTCAACGCAATACCCTCTATAAAATGAAGTCTTTAGTAACCTCTCTGGATTACTTTAAAAGTCCCTTTAACCTGTCAAAATTTTACCATGTATAAGGAATATTGCAATAGAAAATGTAGGATTTATTGAATATAAATTTAGGAAAGGATGTTGATGGGGGTATTGGGTGTTGACATGGTTTGTTGGATGGTTAATGGGACGGGTCATTTGGTGACAGGGGAAATTGGACTGTTAACAGGACAGGTCAACACATGACAGGGGAAATTAAACACCTAACTGGACTCGTCATCTCATGACAAGGGATATTGGACGGCTAACAGAACACGTCATCGCATGACAGGGGAAATTAAACACCTAACTGGACTCGTCATCTCATGACAGGGGAAATTAAACACCTAACGGGACACGTCGCCTCTTGACACGGGAAATTAAACACCTAACAGGACTCGTCGCCTCTTGACACGGGAAATTAAACACCTAACGGGACAGGTCATCTCATGACAGTGGAAATTGGACGGTTAACAGGACAGGTCAACACATGACAGGGGAAATTGGACAGCTAACTGGTCACGTCACCTCATGACAGTGGAAATTGGACGGTTAACAGGACAGGCCAACACATGACAGGGGAAATTGGACAGTAAGCAGGACAGGTCATCTCATGACACGGGAAATTAAACATCTAACTGGACAGGTCAACACATGACATGTCCTATTAACCCACTCCCACCTCCAAACCCATCACAAAAACCGGCCAGCAGTTACAATTTGCAGACTGCTGGCCGGTATATTGGAATATGTTTCTAATTAAGATAATAACATTGCATCAGATGCTAATGTTTCACCTGATTCTTGACGGAAGAGTTCCATTAAACGATCAATCGTTAAGTTTTTCTTCTCTTCTCCGCTCACATCAAGGATTATTCTACCTTGGTGGAGCATAATCAGACGGTTACCGTATTTTACCGCATCATTCATATTATGGGTAATCATTAATGCAGTTAATTGTTGTTCGCTCACAATTCTATCTGTTAATCTGAGAACCATTTCACTTGTCTTAGGGTCTAGAGCTGCCGTATGCTCATCAAGTAGTAATACTTGTGGCTTACGTAATGTTGCCATTAATAGCGTTAGCGCTTGGCGTTGTCCACCAGATAAGTAAGCAACGTCCGTAGTTAAACGGTCTTCTAGTCCTAAATCTAATATCTTCAAGCGTTCGATCATTTGTTGGCGATCCGCTTCTTTGACACCTTTACGAAGGCCACGTTTTAAACCACGGCGATTTGCTAGCGCCATATTTTCCTGGATCGTTAAACGCGCGGCTGTTCCCATCTTAGTATCTTGGAACACGTACCCAATTGAGTCTGCACGTTTGTTCATCGGAAGGCGTGTCACGTCTTCGTAATTAATTTTAATTGATCCTTCATCAGGAGTAAGTGAACCGTTAATTGTATTTAGTAAAGTTGATTTACCCGCACCGTTACCACCAATAACCGTTACGAAATCTCCATCATAAAGTGTTAAATCGATGCCTTTAAGAACATGATTCTCATTCACTGTTCCACGTTCGAATGATTTTTGAATGCCTGATAGTTCTAATTTGATTTTTCTTTCTTCAGTCATTATTTCGCACCTCCACTCACTGCGCTCTTCTTCCGACTACCAAAATGTCTTTGAATTTGTGGGAAATACAATACAAATCCAAGTAAAATAGCAGAGAATAGACGTAAGTCTGTTGGTCGAATATCAATCCATGGTTGGTTTAAAATAAAGTCAATAATTAAGCGGTAAATGAAACTACCTAAGATGATTGAAGTTAAACGGAAACCAATTGATTGGTTAGGAATTACTACTTCAGCAATAATAACTGAGGCAAGTCCAATAACAATGGTACCAATTCCCATACTTAGATCAGCGAAGCCGTCTTTTTGTGCTACCATTGCACCACTTAAGGCAATCAACCCGTTACCAATAATATAGCCTAAAGTCTTCATGCGGTTTGTATTAATCCCGTTTGCTTCACTCATTCGTGGGTTATCCCCAGTTGCTCGAAGCGATAGACCCATTTCAGTATGTAGAAACAGAACTAATAAAATAATGATAATCGCTAGGATAATCAAACCAAGAACTGTTACGGACATATTTTTACTGAAACCAAACATATCTTCCATTGGTGTGAAAATCGTTTCTTGACCAAGTAAAGCTAAGTTTGAACGTCCACCCATGACTTGGAAGTTAACCGAATATAAACCTGTTTGAAGTAAAATACCCGTTAATAGTGGTGGGATATGAAGTTTTGTGTGTATCCAACCTGCGAGTAAACCACCGGCTGCCCCACCTGCGAAAGCTGCAGCAGTTGCGAAAAATGGGTTAAGACCATTTGTAATTAAAATGGCTGCGATGGCGCCCCCTAAGGGGAACACTCCTTCGGCTGATAAATCTGCGATATCAAGTAATCTGAAGGTAATGTATACCCCAATAGCCATGACTGCCCATACAACCCCTTGGCTAAAACTTGATGAAATAACATCTAGAATCATAAGTTAAACATACTCCTTTAATAAATTTTAAAAATCTATATTATCTTACCATATTTTAATGAATAAGCACTAATCTATTTGAATTGAACTTGCATCAATATCAACAGCTTCTGCGAATTCTTCATTTACAACTAACTCAAAGTTATTACCAACTTCAACTGGCATATCAGCTGGAGATAAATCTTCATCTAACATACGCTTAACCATGTCAGCTGTTTGTACACCGTAGTCGAAGTAAGAGTTTGAAATTGTTGCTAAACCATTGGCATTAATTGTTGAGTCAGATGAACCAATTAACGCTAAACCAGCTTCTTTTCCGATATCACCTACAAGTGAGATTGAACTATCAATCGTATTATCAGTCACTAATAAAATTGCATCGGATTCATTAACTAAAGCAGCCATGACTTGCGCAATATCATTCGTGTTCGTTACTGATTGGACAATATGATTTAGTCCTTTTTCTTCGATAACTTCTGTCGCAATATCAACTTGATGCTGTGCGTTAACTTCACTTGAATTGTAAATTGTTCCGATGTTTTGTGCATCAGGTACAACTTGTACTAATAAATCTACGTGATCGGCAATTGGACCTAAGTTTGTCGTTCCAGTTAAATTACGTCCGGGTGCTTCCATTGAATCAACTAACATGGCTTCAACGGGTGCTGCTACTGCTGCAAAAAATATTGGCTTCTCCTCTTCAACAGATGCTAAAGCTTGTGCAGCTGGTGTGGCAATCGCAAAGATAATATCATTATCACGCGCGACTTTCTCTGATAATGACTGTAATGTTGTCATATCGCTGTTCGCATTTTGTAAGTCCCACTCGACATTCCCATCTAATAGCTCATCGATGCGCTCTATAAAGCCGTCACGTGTGTCATCTAAAGCTTCATGACTGACATGCTGTAAGATACCGATTTTAATTGGTTCATCTTGGGCTTTAACCGTTTGAGTTGCTGGAAAAATAGATAAGAACGCTAAGGCAATGATTGAAACTAATTGAATTATTTTTTTCATTTTATATGCTCCTATTCAATCGTTGACGGATCGACACCGATGGCTTCAGCAAAATCTTCGTTCACTATGATTTGAAAATCTTTCCCTAATTCAATTTCCATTTCTCCAGGGTTTAAATCTTCATCCAACATGCGAATAACCATTTCTGCTGTTTGAACTCCGTAGTCTTCATAAGAG
Organism: Ruoffia tabacinasalis; assembly: GCF_042652985.1. Lineage (NCBI taxonomy): Bacteria > Bacillati > Bacillota > Bacilli > Lactobacillales > Aerococcaceae > Ruoffia > Ruoffia tabacinasalis. Next base: position 17,997 of record NZ_JBHSHQ010000035.1, read on the forward strand.
TTTGATAATGTTGCTAATCCGTTTGTGCGTACTACCGAATCTGATGAACCGATTGTTGGGATTCCCGCTTCTTTAGCAATATCTCCAACTAAAGTAATCGCACTATCAATCGTATTATCCGTTACCATGAACATTGCATCGACATTCCCAACAAGTGCATTCATCACTTGTGCAATATCGTTCGTACTAATCACTGTTTGAACCTCAGTCGCTAACCCTTGCTCTTCAAGTAATTCAACGGCTACACCCGCTTGAACTTGTGAGTTGACCTCACTTGAGTTATAAATTAATCCTACTGTTTTAACATCTGGAAAATTTCGTATTAATAAGTCGACTTGTTCTTCAATCGGAGCCATATCACTTGTACCCGTAATATTTCCTCCAGGTACTTCCATAGAGTCTGCTAAACCGGCTTCAACTGGATCCGTTACTGCTGCTATAAAGATTGGCTTCACTTGTTCAACTGATGCTAAAGTTTGAGCTGCGGGTGTTGCAATGGCAAAGAGTATATCGTTATCACGTGCAACTTTTTCACTTAATGATTGAAGACTCGCTTGGTCACCACTTGCATTATTAATATCCCATTCAATACGGTCGCCGTATGCAGAATCTTCTAGTGTCTCTTGAAAACCTTTCAGAACTGCATCTAAAGCTTCATGCTCTACATATTGAACGACACCAATATTGATTGTTTCTTCTTGCGCTTTGACTGCTTGACCACCTGCTAATATTGGAAGTAAAGCTAATACGACGGTAGTTATAATATTAATAAATTTAAATCGACTTTTCATTTTGAATTCTCCTTATCTTTTATTCGGAATCTTCAGAGCTCTCTTCTTCAGATTCTTCTGTATTTTCTTCTTCTGAACCTAAACTAATATTAGATAGGTCCAGACCTAATGTTTCTGCATTTTCTTCATTAACAACTAATTCTAAAGCATCTGCAGATTCAACTGGGATAATCTCACCTGATTCAATGATTTCCACTAACATTCCCGCTGTTTGTTTACCTAGTTCATAATAATCTAAACCGTATGTCGTTAATCCATTTGCTAACGTCATATCTTTTGATCCACCGATAATTGGTAGCTCAGCTTCTAATGCCAAATCTCCAACCAGTGACATCGCACTTGCGATGGTGTTATCAGTTACCGTAAATACTGCATCAACATCATCATTAACTAAGCCACTCATGATTTGAGAGATATCATTCGTTGAAGTCACAGTTGCTTCCACTACTTCAATGCCTGCTTCTTCTAAAGTGGCTGTTGCTTTTTCCGCTTCACTCACTGAGTTTGCTTCACCTGAGTTATAGATGATTCCAACACGCTCTGCGTCAGGAACAACTGCTTGTAGTAAGGCAACTTGGTCTTCAATTGGACCAGCGTCTGTTGTACCTGTAATATTTGCTTCTGGGTCTTCTAAGTTTTCGACTAAACCAGCACCAACCGGATCACTGACTGATGAGAACAATACGGGTTTCGTTTGTTCAACGTTCGCAATAGCTTGAGCGGCTGGAGTTGCAATAGCGAAGATATAATCACTACTGTTCGTCACATTCTCACTCATAGATTGTAAGTTTGCTGTGTCTCCTGATGCATTTAAATAATTTAAAATAAGATTTTCACCTTCAACATAACCGGCTTCTTCTAAGCCATCAATGAAACCTTGATAGTTTTGGTCTAATGATTCATGCTCTACAAATTGAAGGACACCTACGTTAATTGCTTCTTGATCTTGTGCTTCTGCAGACATTGGCGCTGCGATTGTACCTAATGCTAATAATGAAACTAAGGCTGTTTTTAAATATCGATACATAATTTATTCCTCCATTTTTTCCTATTTTTTATAACAAAAAACCCCTGTCAGATTTGATTAAAATCTAACAGGGGTAAAGAACTTCTCTTATCCTCTATATAGGTGAACCTCTTTGATACACCCGCTTTAGATTTTAATCTTTCGATTATTTATCTATGCGGGCATCATAATTGACAGCTCCTCATAGATACAAACGTTAACGTTTACGGTTTGTATCTATCGTTGTCAGATACAAACACTATCTAAAGTAGCTGTAAAAATATGCTGATAATTGTATGCAAAGATGTTTAGTCATCGAGAATGTTCCTTTCAGTACGTTTTTGTTGTATCTAATATAACTGACTCATTATTAAAAGTCAACACATATTTCAAGTTTATTATAATCTTCTTATCATTTAATTCACACGATGTTGATTTGTTCCCGTTTTGATTACTTCTAAAGCTGAGTTTAATCCACCTTCAACTAAATTTTGAACAGCAATATCTGTATAGTAAGCAATATGTGGTGTGTAATGAATCTTTGGATGATTCAGAATTTGAAGGAAAACTTCATCTTCAATTGTCTTCCCTTCCCAATTTTTAGGAATAAACGGACCTTCATCTTCATAAACATCTAAGGCAGCATTTCTAATTTGTCCACGATCGATGGCTTCAATTAAGTCTTGGGTATTCACTATCTTACCGCGAGCTGCATTGATTAAAGTCGCGCCAGGCTTCATCTGATTGAATAAATCATGGTTAAACTGGTGGTAATTATCTTCAGTCAACGGCATGTGGATGCTCACAATATCAGCATCTTTGATTGCTGTTTGCAAGTCAGGTTGATAAGCTACGTGTGTTTTGAACTCTTCACGTTCGACAATATCATATCCGACCACTTCAGCTCCAAAGCCATGTTTGTAGATTTTGGCTACTCTTGATCCAATTCGACCGACACCAATCACAGCCACTTTTAAGCTTTGAATCGAATGACTTCGAATGCTTGGCTCCCAAGTGAAGTTTTGTGATGCCACTCTTTGGTCAATTTCATCACTATTTCGAATGAGACGCATGGCAGCATAAACAGCAAACTCTGCGATTGATTCTGGAGAGTAACTTGGAACATTTGTAATGATGACATCATTATCACTCGCTGCTTTTATATCATACATCTCATAACCAGCGCTTCTTTGAGCAATAACTGGTATCCCCAATTCTTTGAGCTTCGAGTAGACAGGCTCTACAATATCGGAAGCTTGCATATTCGTTATCCCATCAAAGCCTTCTGCTAAGTGAACTGTCTCTGGCGTTATATATTCTGGTGTCATTTCGACATGAATCGAATGCGCCTTCGACCATTGCTCCATTACCTCTGCTTCTTCTGGTGTCACACCAAATGCGATGATTTTTGTCAAATGAATCTCTCCTTTTAATCTAAAAAAGCCCGTTCAGATTTAACTAAACGGACTTTCAAGTGATGTCGTTGAATCAATTTATGCACCGTTTATTCTTGTTGTCGCTAACCAAGATGGTATAAGATAAATTGTTAAATTCATATTACGCTATTATGTGACTCAAGTCAATTTGTTTTTAATTGAATTCTCATTTTAATTTAATTCTTCTTTGGTGTCGGTTAAATCACCTGAGTGTTTGAGACTAAAGCCGAGATTCATCTCCGGTTGATCATCTTCATATCCTAGGTAAACAATCCCAAAATCCTTCAACCTAGCAAATACCTCTCTAAATTCGCGTTCAAAGCGAGTAGAATTTACTTCTTCAGCAGCTACCCCAAGCGCCTCACAGCCTAAGCCTTTAGCAAGTAGTAGAGCTCGCGGAAGGTGGTAACCTTGAGTGACAATCACAACTTGATCCAAACCAATCACTTCTTTTAATCGGTATAAACTTGCATGTGTGGAATAACCTGCATGATCTAAATAAATTTGCTCACTTGGCACCCCTTTGTCGACTAGATATTGTTTCATAACGCCGACCTCATTGTAGTATTGGTCCGCATGATCTCCACTCATAATCAGCGGATTATCTGGATTCTCCAAATGAATTTCATATGCTTTATCTAAACGATTCGCTAATATTTGACTCGGGTATTCATTATTTACAACGCCCGCTCCAAGTACAAGGATTGGCACATCATCATTCATAGTTTGATTTATTTCGTTCGCATCGACGACATTCGAACTTGTTGAGAGAATAACAAACAAGTTAATTCCAATCACAGCTAGGGCAGCTAATGAAACAACGGTTAAAAGAAACTTGCCCACGCTTTTTATAATAAACCAAATAAAATTAACAATAATAACGATCGATATTCCCTCCCTTGAAATTTGACTGTTTAGTATATTACCAATCATTTTTAAGGGGTTCAATATATAACCGTTATATTTAATAAATAATTATACTTTAATAAAAAAACTACACTATCAAACGATAGTGCAGCTTTAATAAACTTATTTAGTTACATCGACGGTTTGAACCCAGCCTTCAGGTGCTTCAACGTCACCCTTTTGAATTCCTACTAATTCAGCATAAAGTTGTTGGGTAATTTCCCCTACTTTAACACCGTCTGTATAAGTATACTCTTTATCACCATGCGTAATTGAACTGATTGGCGCAATGACCGCAGCTGTACCCATAGCTCCCGTTTCACTGAACTGGTCTAATTCATCCACATAAACATCGCCTTCGACAACTTCTAAGTCTAAACGGTTTTCTGCTAACCAAATTAACGAACGTTTCGTAATACTTGGTAGAATCGATGGCGATTTAGGTGTGACAAATTTATTATCTTTTGTAATACCGAAGAAATTCGCAGAACCAACTTCTTCAATCTTCGTATGAGTCGCTGGATCTAAATAAATCGCGTCACTATACCCTTGGTCCTTCGCAAGTTTTCCTGGTAAGTAACTACTTGCATAGTTTCCACCAACTTTTTGTGCTCCCGTTCCTCTTGGTGCCGCACGGTCAAAATCACTCACTAAGAATTTAGACGGCGCCATTCCACCTTTAAAATACGGTCCCACAGGCGTCACAAAAACAGTGAATAAATATTCTTTTGCAGGTTGAACCCCAACTGTATCGCCGATTCCAATTAATAATGGACGAATATATAAAGTCGCTCCACTTTCATAAGGAGGGACCCACTCTTCATTGGCACGTACAACTTCATGAATTGCGTTAATAAAATCTTCTTCTGGATACGCTGGCATTAGTAATTTTTCAGCTGAATCTATTAAACGTTGTGCATTTAATTCTGGACGGAATAATTGAATTTTGCCTGTTTTAGTGCGGTAAGCTTTCATTCCTTCAAAGGCTTGTTGTCCGTAATGAAGTGCTGTTGATGCTTCAGAGATGAAGACATTCTTTTCTGTTTCAATACGTCCTTCAGACCACTCGCCATCTTTATAATATGCACGGAATTTTTTTCCCGTATCAATATATCCGAAGCCTAACTCGCCCCAATTAATCGTTTCTGGTGTTATCTTAGTCAAAACTCTCATCCTTCCAATAATAAAATCATAGTCATATACTACAACTTATTGATTAAAAAAGCTACAATTCTATGAGAAAACTATTTGAATTGTCTCATAATACTTTATTTATCCCTTATTTAACGTGTATTGCAATATACTTGTTATCTTTCTGTTATAGATTCATGTTACAATGCTTATACAATTTTACAAGAATATGCATGTCGAAAGGAAATATATATGAAGAAACTTTTACTACTCACTCTACTTTTCACTTTAAGTGGGTGTAGTTACTTTACGAGTGAACCTGAAAGTGTCACGACTCCAAATCAAGAAACGCAAACAGAAAGTCAAAGTGAGGAAGTTGCTCAAGAGGCAACTGAATCAACGCCAGCAAATAATACCTTTGACAATGTCTTTAACGAAACAGTTATTGGACAAGATCGCTACCCTGCGACAACGTTACCTGATTCAATTCCCATTAGCGACTTACGTGTAGCCATCGATGAGTTCTACACAGAAGCGATGCCAGAAGACGAAAAAGAAATGAATTATGAAAAAATAGATCCTGAAACGATCGAAACACTTCAAGAAACATTCAGTGAAAATGAAGTCTACGAGCCCCTTGATATTACCGTGGACCAAATTTCGCTTGAATTAGGTGGCGAAACAAATTATATCGCGCGTATCGTTGTTGGTATGCCTTATGAAGAAGCTGAGGATTTAATTGAGGAACATGATATTTTAGTCCTAAATGAAGCTCTCAGCCAATTAGAAAACCGTTTAGTACTCTTAGCTCATTACGATGGAGAGGCTGATACATTAACGCCGTATCATTTAAATAATAGTACAACGAGTATCTTCTCGCTCGCAGATTCTGAAGGCGAAACTTCTTCAGATTCTGAATAATAATTTATGACATAGTAAAAGCCCGTCACACTGTAAAAAGGTGACGGGCTTTTGTTTATTTACCTAAACTTTTACGGTAATTTTTAACAATTTGTTGGCCTACTATGATTTTATCTTCGAGTAAGATGCTTACGATTTCTTCATCCGTGAGCTCTCGATCAGAATCATCAATTATTTGGCTAATCGTATCTTTAATATAATTTGCAGACAATCCATCACGTGTTAGTGAACGGGATGTATTAATAAAGTCTGTAAAGGCTGAAACTTGCTTGTTAAATTCGATATTCTTATTCGATGCAATATGGTACACAATCGGCTCAGGTAAGCGGGTTTCTTTCGCAATATCCTTCATCGATAACGTTGCCTTATATTCATCTTTCCCTAAGAAATAACGTTTATGTGCTTTAACCATACACATGACCACTTCTAAGATGAGCTGTTCGCGAATACGCAAGTTATCTGCTAAGCGTTGGTAGCCTTCTTCATGCGGCTCAATATAATTATTCAGTTCTTCATCTTTTTTTGCAGCCATCTCATCAAAGTAAGTCTGATTAAAAGAAATTTTTGGATAGTATTGGCGGTTATAACGAATCTGTAAACCTTCACCGACCGGAGTAATTGTTACATCCGGAATCAAGTTAATCTTATCGACTTGATTAAATAAAGCAGCTGGGTTAGTACGCAATGTATGGAAGTAATTCACACTCTCCATAATCTCATCATAAGAAATTTGCGTTTGAGCTTGAATCTCAGCGTAATCTTTGTCGCGTAACTCATCGAAAAACACTTCTAATAAGTAGTAAGCTACATTTGGCGCATGTAAATCTTGTTCTGTTTGTAACATCATCGATTCTTGTAGATCATAAGCACCTATACCAGCGGGCTCCAGTTGCTTAATTAACGTCACCGCATCTAATGTAACGATAACTGGCATATCGATTTTCTTGGCTAATTCATCTACCGTGTATGGCAAATAGCCTCTTTCATCTAAATGTTCAATCGCTTTAACCATCGCATCACGAATATCAGTATGGCGATATAACAAAATCTGCTCGAATAAATACGTATCTAAACTTTGGGCACTTTCCTTTAATTCTTCGGCTTGTTTCGTACCTTCAAAGCGCTCAAAAGCAGGGATTTGTTGCTCAATACTATACTCTAAATCGATAAATGGATTATCTAATATCGCATCTTCTAAATAATAAGTTAATTGCTCAGCGTTTAAATCAAGTATATCTAATAATTGCGGATTACTCATAATGGCTGAATTTTTTAACCCTTCAAAGACTTTTACAGACTCATCCTCTTGAATGGTTATTTGATCTAATGGTTCTTTTTGAACGTCTCGTTCTTTCATCTTGTCACTCCTCTCACTTATCTTCTCTTTAATATTATAGATTATTAAAGGGCTTTCGTCTATTATATCAATGCAGCCGTTGCATTTTCACAACGGATGCATTTAGATTATTTTATAAATTATTCCGCAAAGAAACGGTGTTGGAAATCTAATTCCATCGGTGTCACGAATTCATACCCTTGTTCAATTAATTCAGGGACGAAGCGCGCCACAGCATCAACGGTATATTGCGCAGTATCATGCATTAGAACGAGCATATCATTCGATAAATTCGCCATCACATTCTGATAAATTAACTCCGCATCTTGAAGTTCCCAGTCTAAGGAATCCACATTCCAAATAATTGACGTCATATCTGAAAGTAGACGAACAACCCGTGCACCGCCCGCACCAAATGGCATTCGGTATAAGGTTGGTGCAACGCCCGTTGCATCCACAATTGATTCTTGCGTCCATTCGATTTCCTGAATTACTTCTTCATCCGAAATCTGGCTGAAATCAGGATGTGAATAACTATGGTTCGCAATGATATGTCCTTCTTCAACTACGCGTCTTGCCATCTCAGGATGATCATCAACATAGGCTCCGTAGACGAAGAATGTTGCTTTCACACCATTTTCTGCAAGGATTTCCAAAATTTGAGGTGTAAATTCCATATTCGGCCCATCATCAAAAGTTAAAGCAATTTGAGGTGACGGTTTGAGTGGTGTTCCCTTTAATCGTTCACTCAATACTGGGTTTGCGAAAATCGCATCCAAGGTTGGCTGCTCATAATTTCCGTAACTATGCCCGTTTATAATCGCCGCGACTAAATTATCCATTGATAGATGATATGACTCATAAGTTTGCGCCATATACGGCTGATCCGTAAAGTGGCCTGCTTGATGGGTTAACTCATTAGCTAACTGAACAACTTCATATAAGTTGCTACGTGTCACTGTTTCAATGCTTGTAAAATTCTCTAGTTCCCTACTTAATGCATCCATTTCTTGTAGTTTCCCAGGTGCTTGATTTAATAACTCATTGGCCTTAGCAACATATTCACTATCTTCATCTGGTAAAGCACTTTGGGTTTGAGCTATTAAATCCGGTGTAACTCTTTCTCTAACCAAAGGCACTTCATCCATCAAAGGATTCCCTGCGAATACTGGTGATAAAGCTTCTAGGACTTCAAACTGCATTTGAGCATCATCAACTGTAGTATTTAATTCTTCTCTTGATTCTGAAGGTAGCTTATTGACAGATATTTCTGCTTGCTGAATCTCCTCTTGGGTGACATCTGATCTTAATACTTGATTATTTTGATCTTCAAACAAGATACTAATATCTTCCTGGGCTGCTTGTAATCTCTCTTCTTCTGACGGATAGAAAACACTATATAAAACACCCAATACTAAAAACATCCCAAGTACTGATAATAATATTTTTCCTACATCTGATTTTACAAATTCTAATATAAATTTCATTACAACAAGTAGACCTACCTTCATTTTTTACTTTTTATTCATTCTCCAAATACGTATTAAATGTATCTCCGTGTTCAAAATCTCCATATTCAAAGCCGCGCATAAACCAAGCTTGACGTTGCTCTGCTGATCCGTGAGTGAAACTATCTGGTACAACCCGACCGGTTGCCCGTTCTTGAATCGTATCGTCTCCAACCGCAAAAGCTGCTTGTAGGGCTTCATTAATATCCCCGGATTCTAACAAGCCTTCTTCTTGAGCATATTTAGCCCAAACTCCGGCAAAGTAATCCGCTTGTAATTCTAAACGCACATTTAGTTCATTTGCTTCTGTCTCTGACAATGTTTGTCTCACTTCGTTATATTCATCCATCACACCAATTTCATTTTGGATATGATGACCAACCTCATGAGCAACAACATAGGCCATCGCAAAATCTCCTGGCGCCCCGTATTGTTGCGATAAATCACGCCAGAAAGATAAATCAATATAGACATTCGCATCGGCAGGGCAATAGAACGGACCTGCTTGAGAACTTCCAAAACCACAACCAGACGTTGCAGTCCCACCTTCATATATTACCATACCTGGCTCGTCATAAGTCATATTCTCAGTGGAAAATGACTCATTCCAAAAATCTTCTGTACTCGCTAATACAGAAGAGACAAAGTTAAACTCATCATCGGTGACGCCTGTCTCACTTTGTTGCGCCTCATTGTTCACTTGAATTTCATTTGTTGGTTGGTTCATATTGTTGCCACCAAGCAAATCACCAAAGCCACCTAAGGCGCCTCCACCTAAAACGGAGAATAGAATGACAGCAAGGACAACCCACTTACCTTTACCGGGTATTAGAAACAACAGATTTAATAATCCCCCACCCATCGATGAGCGCGAGCCGCCTCTGTTACGACCTGAACCGCCGGATTGTCCACGACGATCTTGAACATTTTTACTACGACGTAAATCTTCCCATTTCATAATTGTTCCTCCATTTTTTTGGTTTTTTTAAACAAATGGTGCTATAAGTCGAAGAACTGCGTCCCAAACACTACCAATGAGACCCACTTTAATATCTTGTAAATGGATACGTCTAGATTTCGCTTGAGAATCTAGAAAATCTTTACTAATATCTTCAATCACTGGGTGATAATAAAACATCGTGCTCGTTTCAAAGTGCAAATAAAGTGACCGATAATCTAAATTAATCGTACCGACGGTCGCTACTTTATCATCTGAAACAAACGTTTTTGCATGCAAGAAGCCGGGTGTATATTCATAAATTTTAATCCCAGCTTTCATTAACGGCCTGTAAAATGAACGCGTCAGCCTAAATACCATCTTTTTGTCCGGAATGCCGGGTGTCATTAAGCGAACATCTACTCCGCGCTTAGCCGCTAATTGCATTGCTGTTTGCAATTCATATGAAATGACGAGATACGGTGTATAAATATATACATAGTCTTGGGCATTATTTAAAATTTCACGGTAGACATTCTCCCCTACAGGTTCAACATCCAAAGGTGTATCTCCAAAAGGCTGAACAAAGCCCATCTCATCCATCGCTGTTTCATCTTCTTGTAATTCGCGTGTTTCATTCATAATATGATCAATTCGAAATGGTTCATAGGATTCGTCCGTATAATAGAAAGAATTCCACATATTTAAGAATAAATTCGTTAAATTCCATGTCGCTGGACCTTGAATTCGAACCATATTATCTTTCCAATAACCAAAGCGTTCCTTCACATTAATATATTCATCCGCAATATTTAAACCACCCGTATAACCAATCTCACTATCAATAATGACAAACTTTCGGTGGTCACGCGTATTATATACCATTGAAATTAACGGTTTTACCGGATTAAATTTCAAGGCTTTAATTCCTAATTCTTCGAGTTGCTCATCAAAGTCTTTGGGTAAGCGTGTAATTGATCCAAAATCATCATATAGGAACCGAACATCCACACCTTCCTTAGCCTTTTCCTTAAGCACTTCAAAAATTGAATCAAACATAACACCTGTTTCGACAATAAAAAACTCAATAAATATCGTCTTCTTAGCATTCTTTAAATCATATAATAATGATGACATCATCGATTCTCCATTCGGAAAATACTTTGCATCAGTATTTGTATACACCGGCATATGCGCATAATTGCTTATATATTGACTTAAAGCAGAAAGTCTTTTATCTTTCTTCTCTAAATATTCTTGCGCTGATGGAACCGATGTCATTTCTTTTGAATGCAGCTTTTGCAATAAATCCATGCTTCGACGCATCCAAATTATTGGTCGCTTGTTACCTATCATTAAATACAGTATCCCACCAAATAAGGGGAATAATGTAATGGCAATGATCCAACTCATTCGATATGCTGGACTCTCATCTTTATTCACTAGATACAAAACCATGATAATTGATGCAAAAGTGAAAGCAAACTGAATATAAGCTGAATAAGCAACAATATTGTTCATAATGATGACAAACCACACAATCTGAACAATAAATGCCACTGCAAGAACACCCACGCGTTCTAGCGTTGACTTTTTCTCTGGTTTCATTCTTTGCATACCCTCCATAATACTTATTTTTAACTACTATTTATTATAGTAAATATTTGCCCAGAAGACTATCAAACTATAGTCTTATTTTAGCTTTTTTGACTTTTTGTCCTTGATTTATCATAATACTCATATGAAATTCAACTATATACTTAAGAAAGGAGTCCCATTATGAAAATACTTATCGATGCAGATGCTAGTCCAGTAAAAAACGAAGTCATCCAACTAGCCGAAGAATTCCAACTAGAAGTAGTTATCGTCTCAAGCATTTCTCATTATACCTTCGACACTTATCCAGATTTCGTCAAAGTCATCTATGTTGAGACCGGTACAGACCGCGCTGACTTTAAAATCGTTCAACTTGCTCAGCCAGGAGACATCATCGTGACTCAAGATTACGGTCTTGCCTCATTATTACTGCCTAAGAAATGTCGCGTCATTCACCACAATAGTTACGAATATACCCAAGAAAATATCGATCTGCTTTTACATCGCCGACACTTTAGTGCTTTGGAAAGACAAAGTGGTATACGTACTAAAGGACCTAAAGCTTTTACAGATGGTGATCGCAAAAAGTTTTCACAATTTCTGTTACACATCTTAGAAAACTCATAAGAATGCCTATGAAAAAAGAGCCAAAAGGTTGAGTGATTCTCAACCCCTTGCTCAATGTAATAATTCTGATTTGTAATTTAGTTAGACTGCGAACGATAATTAACCATGACTTCTGCAAATATTTCAGCACTTGTCGGTGGTGTAAAGGTAATGGCATTCGCACCCGCTTCAATCGTTTCTTCAATTGATTCTTCGGTTGGCCCTCCGGTTGCTATGATTGGCACCATCGGTCCGACTTCATCACGAATTTGTTTAACTAAAGCGGCTGTATTAGCACCTGCCGATACGTTTAGCATGTCTGCCCCAGCGTTTAGCTTCGTGATGTAATCATCTTTGTCACTCGCAATCGTCGCAATCACAGGAATATCAATGCGTTTATTGATTTCTGTAATCACTTCTTTCTTCATCGGCGCATTGACAATAACACCATAAGCTCCCATTTGCTCAGCTTGAAAGGCAAGGTCTACACTTCTTTGACCGGTCGTTGTTCCGCCACCCACTCCTAGGAAAACAGGTACAGAAGCTACGTCAACGATCGATTGCATAATCGTTAATTGTGGTGTAAATGGATAGACAGCAATCACGGATTGAGCATTACTGTTTTTGATAATCGCTACATCCGTTGTAAATAAAAGTGATTTAATTCGCTTTCCTAATATTTTCACTCCAGATGCTTTATAGATCGCATCAGGCATTTCAACAATTCTTGTTTTTAACTCTGCTTGAAATTCTGGAATAAACTTCTCTTTCTTTTCAGGTTGTTCAGAAACAACATCTGTTAAAATTATACGTTGTTCATTGTCTTCTGTTATTTCCGTTGTGACAGCTTGATAACTGGGTCCTGGCTGTTCAAATCGATCACTGTTAAATTTTTCTTCGTTTGTCATAATTCACACTCCTTAATAATACTTCTACCATTCTATACAAAAAAGACCACAAATTAAAGTTTTCTCACCTACGGTTACCGAGAGCACTTTCTTTGCGGTCTTTTATAATTTTCTGATTAAACTTTTTCAGTCATCTTCGAAATATCTTTCGCTACATCTAGTAAAGACATCACTTCTTCATTTTCTAAGGCATAAACAACACGTTTACCGTGTTTTTCTGACGTTATCACACCACTGTTACGTAATGTAATTAAGTGATGAGACGTCGTTGCGACTGACGCATCGATAAATCGTGAAATTTCATACACGCATAATTGCTTATAGTGCGCTAGGAGTTCTACGATTTTAATTCGATTTAAATCACCTAATACTTTAAATATATCAGCTTTACCTTCTACTATATTAGTGTCGATTATATTTTTAACGTTAGCCATTTCCAAATCAATGGCTTCGTCATTTAGGCATTCATATTGAGACATATTGTCACCTCTCATTTTACAAATATTATAATTTGGTTATCACCATAGAATTATAGCATTTGTATTGCCATAAATCCAATGAAGTTTTGAATGATATGTAAAAGAATTGGATATTCAAGGCGTCTCGTATATAAATAAACAAAGGTAAACCCTGCAGATAATACAAAGTACACCATGAAATCAATCCAGTTAGCTGGACCATGTAACATCGTAAAGATGACTGCAGCCACAAATGCCCCAATGATTGGCATTAAAGAGAATGTATACTTCATGATTAGTCCTCTTAAGATATACTCCTCAGTAATCGGCGTTAAAATAACGATATTAATAAACATTAAAATTGGGTTCATATTTTGAACTAAGGACTCGACCGTCGTTTGGTTCCCTGGTTGGACATAATCCAGTGCCACAAACATAATAATCATATTAAGTAGCACTTGAAGTAAATAAATGAATACATATATTTTCAGTGCTGTGGTAACATTTTGCCAACTGAAGGATTTAAAATCAAAAAATTTAAACCCTAACAACTTGCCTGTCACAATGATTAAAACCGCTAGACCGAGCGTCTGTAGAAAATACTCCATCGGTGCATGCGTCATTAAATTAAGTAAATTGCCTTCTGTCAAAGTTTCAACAGTTAATTCAACTTCGGCATTCAGCGCACCTCGGCGAATGACCCATGTTTCAGCTAGGACCCGCACATAAAAGTAGGCGGCAATCAAAAGTGGGGCTTTCCACCAACTCCCTTTTACTTGGTCAGACCACGGTCTCTTTAATTCTTTCCATACACCTTGCATAACTTACCTCTATTCTTCAGTTGTCTCGAACATATCTGGCGTGAGTGTTGCTTCTAATTCATTGATTTCTTGAATAACATCAAAGCCTACAAATTCAGCGAACTCTTCATACGAATAAACGATCTCATCTGTAAAATCAATGATTGTCCCCGCACTTTCAAGTAAGTATAATTCGATACCTGTCATTTGTTCTTCATCGTTCATCGCAACGAGTCCCATACCGAACACACCATTCTCATAGTCGACGTTCATCGTCCCTTCAATCGCCGTTGTCGCTCGATCGAAGAACTCAGATAACTCTGGGTATTCTTCCTGTTTCGCTTGCGCAATTTCATTGTAAAGCGTTCCAATGTCCCCCGCAATCATGACTTGCTCGCCCATCTCGTTCGCTTCAAACGCATTGATGACTTCTTCATGACCTAACCACTCAATCGCAACTTCAGTTAAGAAATCTTCCACTCGAAACATTTCTAAATTGGCACTATTTAAACCACCTTCAGTCGAATCCAATTGCACAACTTTCCCTTGAAGTTCGTCATAGTTTTCTTGAGTGAAGACATAAAAATCTTCCACGACCGTCCCAGCATAAATTTGAGGCTGTGTATTCAAAGCATCGGCAGCATATTGAATTAAATCATCCACTGAAATATGTGCTTCTTGAATGGACTCACGGTCACTTCTTGAGAAGATGGCACTCGGTAAATAAGGAGGTCTTAATTGAGCGGTATAATATTTATCCCCGTCTTTCAATGAGTTTTGAGAGATTAAATCCATTTCCTCACCGACAACAACAAAACTAGCATATTCAACTGAACGTTGTTCTAATTGACTCACACCTTCTAAAAAGGCAAGCGGTGAAGAAGTATCCAAAGCTGATTCCATTGGTACTTCCTCAGTTTCTACAATACTTTCAACTTCCGAACTCTCTTCAGTTGATGCATCCTCTGTTGCCTCTTCTGATGTTTCTTCTGAAGTCTCCTCTACCGATTCATCAGAACTTTCTTGACTTTCTTCTTCAGCTGGAGCTTCCGATGTAGACTCTTGTCCCCACTCAACTGATTCGATGGGTGAGATGTTTTCCGCAAAAGTTGTTATGACAGGTGAAGATAAACCGAATAAAAGCGCCAACACAAGGAGGCTAAGACTTTTTTTATTGTTCATTTACTTTGTTCCTTTCTAAATGACTTTTACTGAGCTGCATTAATAATATCTAACGTATCTAGCAATTCATCAAAGTGGCTAATAATATAATCCGCTTCTTTAAGATGCTCACGGTGACTTTCTTCAGTAGCTAAACCAATCGATGCATGTGTATGCTTTCCATACTCCATATCAACCGTTGAGTCGCCGACATAAATCATCTCATCTAAACGAATATCATATCGTCTGGCAATTTCGTGAAGAGCTGTTGGGTTTGGCTTTGGTCCAAAGTCATCGGCACCGCCAACAAATTCAAAGTATTGATCAATGTTTGCTAACTTTAACGTTTCCTCAGCAATCCGGCGATTATCATTGGTAACAACAGCTAAAATATAATCATCTTTGAGGGCTTCCAGTGCATTCATTGCGCCGTCCATTACCAATACATGCTCACCGTGACCTTTGACATAGTCTAAATAAGTATCTTCTAAGATTTCTTCAATTTCAGAGACCGGCATATCCAAAATCTTACTAAATTCTCTAGCTTGGTCAATGATACTTCCCGCAGCATAAATTGAATTAGCCACAACTATATCACCTTCCACACCCATATGCTTTCTGAATGCTTCTTTGTCTTCATCATTCAAATCGGTTTTATCTAATAATAAGTTAGTCACATCGACACTCGGTTGGTCCCAAGTCCTTCCTAACTCTATTAATGTTCCATCTTTATCTAAAATAATTGCTTTAATCAATTGAAAGTCCTCCTAAAAGTTGTTAGATTCCCATTAATTGTATCATATTTGTATGCAAAAAAAGAATGCAAACAGCGTATGTTTACATTCTTCTAGATATAATTTAAATTTGTAATCCGAAAAAAATTAACTCATAGATATAAGACAATGGCATGAATGAACTTGACCAATACACCGGAACAAAATCCGCACTAATTAAAGCTTTAGAAATCATTGGTAATGAATATCTTTGTCTTCTTCCAAATTCCACCATTATATTAGCAAATTGACGAAATGATGTATTTGAGTTGTTACTGTTTGAAGCCATAACTGTTCCAAATGGTGACGTGTTTGCTTCGTTGTCTTGAGTGGATTCGTCGCCTTCAGGGGTTTCATCCACACTTTCAGAAGAATCCATATCTCCAGGTGTTTCTATTGTTGAAGATTCTGGTCGACTGCTTGAGCTATTATCTTCTTCACTTGATTGTGAAGATGTTTCCTCGTCTTCTTGACTTTCTTGGCCTGAACCTGGATTTGATGACTCTGGTGGTGTTTCTGATTCATCACTGCTCGATTCTTCAGGTTCAGATTCGATGTTTTCAGGTGGGTCTGGTGGAGGTGGTAACTCCCCTTCATCGCCTTCTGCAATGGGTTGTTCATAATCACCGCGACCTTCTTCTAAATAACTCCCTTCGTCTGAAGAGTTATCAATAGCAGCTACTTGAACTTGTGTTGTGTGGCTACTTATAAAAACTAAAAGCAACAAAACGACTAAGCCCAAGAAGAAATTTTGCTTACGCTTATTACAATTCATAAGAGCCTCCTTTGGTTTAATTTTTCCTTAGAATAAATATATCATAATATTTACCAAAGAAGTCGATTAACATACATTTGTAGCCATATCATAATAAATTTAATACAAATAGAAACTATTCTGTCACATTACTGTAAAATACAAATAAAAACTTGCATAATATAGAAGTTATAAAGTAAAATAAATTATATAATTAACAAGGAGGATATACATGAATATTTTTGTATTTGAAACATCCCTAGAAGCATCACAATACGCTTACGATTTAGTCGCAAAAGCTTTAGAATCTGGCGCAAACACATTTGGTCTAGCTACAGGGTCGACACCTGAGGAATTATACTCAATTATCCGTGACTCTGATTTAGACTTTACTGACGCTAAAGCAGTAAACTTAGATGAATATTACGGTTTACCTGCTGATAACGATCAAAGCTATGCTTACTTCATGAAAAAACATTTATTTGATGCAAAACCATTTGCACAAACGCATATTCCTGATGGAACAGCCACAGATGTTGAGAAAGAAATTGAAGATTACAACACAATTTTAAGCGAGAACCCAGTTGATTTACAAATTTTAGGTATTGGTTCAAACGGACACATTGGTTTCAACGAACCAGGTAGTCCTTTCGATTCAAAAACTCGTTTAGTTGATTTAACTGACGAAACAATCCAAGCGAACAAACGTAACTTTGAATCAGAAGCAGACGTTCCTAAAAAAGCTTTCTCAATGGGAATCGGTTCTATCTTAGAATCTAAACAAATTGTATTGATGGCTTTCGGAGAAAACAAAGCAAAAGCAGTTAAAGAAACTGTCCATGGTGAAGTTACTCCTGATGTCCCAGCAAGTGTCTTAAAAAACCATTCAAATACAGTCATCTTATTAGATAAAGCTGCAGCAAGCCAATTAGATCCAAGTGACTACGAAGTTATTGGCTAATTTGTTCATATAAAGATGATGAACAAAAACCAACATAACCGAATGAATCGTTCGGATTCTCTCTATTATCCTTTTCGTATTCAATCAGATACTGTTGCAGCGGGCAATTCAGCGAATTACTCAGGCTTTGCAACTTATACTCTTCTATTTGTTACGCAAGGAGCAGGAGAATTAATAACAAAATATGAGACCTTCAGTTTTGAAGGTCCTTTTTGCATACTTATCCCTAAACTCATCCCCTTTAACCTATCGGCTAAAGATAACTCCCCTTTATATTTACACACAATTGAATATACAGTGAACCAGCGGGAGCAGACTGAGAGAAATCTTGAGCAATTTAAAGTGATTGATATAGACAATGACAGTATAAATCTTTCTGTAACACTCTTGTTGAATGAAATCAATTCCCCTTCGAGACATTTTAATGCTATAATGGAACATATTTTCAATTTAGTTATGATTTATGACAATATTAACACGACTCAAACGTATGATGGCCCTGAACACTTCCATATCAGCGAAAACGTTCGCCAAGCCCAGTATTTTATCGAACATAATTTTCACAAAAAGATTTCAGTCAAAGATGTCGCAGCACAAACACAATTAAGTTCAGATTATTTTATTACTGTTTTTCATGATGAATTGGGCTTGACGCCCCATCAATATATCATTCGCTGTCGGATGGAACATTCACACTTTTTATTAGAAAATACGCACAAATCAATACAAGACATCGCCAAAGAATGTGGTTATAAATCATCGAATCATTTTTCTACAAAATTCAAGGAGTTTTTTGGGTATTCCCCACGAAATTTAAAAACAAAATAATACTTTTATGAAATATATTTAATTTATTTTATTTATTGAAGTTAGCATGTTAATATAGTTTATGAGTTAGGTCTTGATTGCGTTTTCGTAACCATTAGCAAGATACTGATAAAAAAATTGTATGAATTTAGTAAAAAAACATTTATATTATTCACTTTGTGTAATATAATGTATTTATAAAAATGATTACTCAATTTTTGAAAAAAGGAGGTTAGTTTTATGTATATATCAAATATTAATTCGTCTTCAATTAAACTACAGTCAATCGAAACCGAAAGTATTCCAACAACCGGTGAATCTATTACTGTTTTTTCAGAAAACAATTTAACATTATTATACATCGTTAAAGGTGCGGCAGATTTCAATGTGAATGATCGAGAAGGTCAAGTTAAGAAACGCGACATGATTTTACTTAATCCAGAAACAACATTGGAATTAACTACGATTCGTAAAGTTGAATGGATTAAAATCACGTTGACTGGTATTTTATTTACTTCAAGTCTTGATATTGATTCTAAAAGCCAGATGTTCGTGACTGAAGATACATCACAATCAATTAAACGTTACTTAGATCTTGCTATCTTAGAACATACACATCGTTTCCGTGGAACAGAATTAATTCTTAAGAAATTACTTGAGTGTATTATGGTCCATGTACTTAAAAACAGTGAGTTATCAATTAAAGATGCAAGTGTTCAAGTGAAAAATGATGAAATCGAACGTATTCAACAATACATTCGTAAAAATTATTCACAAAAAATCTCATTGGATGATTTATCAGATCATGTTGGAATCAACAAGTATTACTTAATTCGTCTATTCAAGCAAAAAACGGGTCTATCACCCATTGATTACTTGATTCATGTGCGTTTAGCCGAAGCTGAGAAGTTACTCGCTACTTCAAACATTACCATTTCTAAGATTTCTGATATGGTTGGTTTTCACTCACCATCTCATTTCTCAAAGACCTTTAAAGAGTCAAATCACTGTACACCCTCTGCTTTCCGTAAGAAGCACAGTACAGATTAAGTTATTAAGCTAATCTATAGCATTCTGTCTATAAAGTAGATAGAATGCTTATTTTTTAAAATTAAATTTGACTTTTTCTTCCTGCGTGATATGGTTGAGTTTGGAAAATTTAATAAGATTTGTTAGGTGAGGCTCCTATACATACATAGGCTATTGCCCAAAAACGTCCAGAGACGCCAATGGGTATAACAGGAATTGTCGAAATAAGGCTTTTCATAATGTAGCTAACAGTTATTGTTTACGATGTATAGTGCTGAAACTCCACAAAGAATCCGTATAAATTTTTTTGTGCGTTTTTTTGTGTCCTCGCTTGCATAAGTGAGGGCTTTTTCTATTTCTTATGAATTTCCAACGATTAATTAAAAAAGGAGGGAAAACAAATGGACTCGTCCAGGATACAGAGATTTCAAATAAATATCGTCGATGCATCAGGTCGTGCCTATTTGTCGACTGTCATAATCTCCTGATGTCTCACACTTTTGAAGTCTCATTAATATTAATTAAGGAGGCAGTAACAATGAAAGACAATAAATTATTAAATTACTTTGACTTAGCAAGTCTAAGCATTCAAGATTTAATGAAACAATTAGGTATAAAACAAGAGGGCTTTACATATCAAGAAGCCGCAGATATTCAAAGTATTGATGGAAAGAACGAAATTAATTATGGTGCAGATAAACCATTATGGAAAGTGTTTATTGATGCGTTCTCTTCTCCATTTACACTCGTACTTATTGTACTGGCATGCATTTCATTTTTAACTGAGTATATTCTAGTCAATCCAGGCGAGAAAGATGCGACCAGTGCGGTCATTATCATTTTGCTAGTTTTACTTAGTGGCATGATGTCATTTATTCAATCTGTTCGGTCAAACCGTGCGGCTCAAGCTTTAAATCAATTAGTTGAAGTTACTTCAACGGTGAAACGCGAAGGAACGTTTAGAGAAATCCCAACAGAAGATATTGTCTTAGGTGACATTGTACACCTTTCAGCCGGGGATATGATTCCGTCAGATATTCGTTTAATCCAGACGAAAGACTTATTCATCTCTCAAACATCCCTGACTGGAGAAAGTTACCCGGTTGAAAAATTCGCGAACACGATTATTACAGAATCCGACTCCGAAACGAACTACGACACGTTAGCATATATGGGAAGCGAAGTTGTGAGCGGAACTGCTGAAGGTATTGTTGTACGAACTGCAAACAATACTCTATTCGGACAAATTGCTCAAGATCTCAATCAAGAACCGATAAAAACTAGCTTCGATAAAGGAATCGAAAGCACATCTCAATTACTTATTCGCTTCATGATGGTCCTTGCCCCAACTGTCATTCTGATTAATGGCTTAACAAAAGGTGATTGGTTACAAGCTTTACTTTTTGGAATTTCAGTTGCGGTTGGCCTCACCCCAGAAATGTTACCCATGATTGTCACTTCTAACTTAGTCAAAGGTGCAAGTACTATGGCAAAAAAAGGGACAGTCATTCGAAACCTAAACTCAATTCAGAATTTTGGAGCCATAGATGTTCTTTGTACTGATAAAACAGGAACACTTACTCAAGATAAAATCGTCCTACAATATCATCTCGATATTGACGGCAATGAGAATAAACGCGTTCTCCATCATGCATTTTTAAACAGTTATTACCAAACAGGTTTAAAAAACCTCATGGATGTTGCCGTTATTGAAGCAACTGAAAAAGAACTCGAGATTGAAACTTTTAACTATAAAAAAATCGATGAAATTCCCTTTGACTTTAATCGTCGACGCATGAGCGTAGTTGTTGAAGATTTAACTGGGAAAACGCAAATGATTACCAAGGGCGCTATAGAAGAAATGCTTTCAATTAGTCAATACGTTGAAATCAATGGTGAAGTCCAACCACTCACTGAAGAAGCAAAAGTAAATGTACTGAACACAGTGGATGATTTAAATTCTAATGGTTTACGTGTTCTTGGACTTTCACAAAAAACAAATCCCGCAGGAATTGGCGCACTGTCAGTTAAAGATGAGTCTGACATGGTTCTCATTGGGTTCCTAGCCTTTTTAGATCCTCCTAAAGAATCGACGAAGGAAGCTCTGAATGCTTTAAGAGATCATAATGTTAACGTGAAAATATTGACCGGTGACAATGCTTTAGTTACTCAAGCGATTTGTTCACAAGTTGGAATTAATGCGGAACACTACTTAACTGGTGACATCGTGAGTCAAATGAGCGAAAATCAATTAGCCGAAGCTGTCGAAACTTACAATGTCTTCGTAAAACTCAATCCAACACAAAAAGCAGAAATCGTTCGCTTATTACGAAAAAATGATCATGTTGTTGGTTTTTTAGGTGATGGAATCAATGACTCACCTGCTATGAGAGCAGCTGACGTCGGTATTTCTGTAGATAATGCCGTTGATATCGCCAAAGATTCTGCAGATGTTATTCTGTTAGAAAAAGATTTAATGATCCTTGAAAAAGGGATTATTCTAGGCCGAAAAGTGTTTGGAAATATAATGAAGTATATTAATGCGACAACGAGTTCTAACTTCGGAAATATGTTCTCAGTACTGATTGCAAGTATTTTTCTACCATTCTTACCTATGCTACCCATGCAACTCTTATTCTTAAACTTACTATATGACATCTCTTGTATGTCAATGCCTTGGGATAATGTAGATGAAGAATATTTAAAAGCACCAAAAAAATGGGAATCTTCTAGTATTCAACGATTCATGATTTGGTTTGGACCAACAAGTTCAATTTTTGATATTCTGAGTTTTGCTGTTTTGTTCCTAATTATCTTACCGCAGTTTTTAGGTGGTAACTATTCTAGCCTAAATTCAGAAACACAAGAATTATTCATTGCTTTATTCCATTCGGGTTGGTTTGTTGTCTCTTTATGGACACAAACTCTAGTATTATATACATTACGCACTAAAAAGTTACCGTTCATTGAAAGTCGTCCATCAACGGTTATGACCTTTTTCACGTTGTTAGGAATTGTCATTGGGACGATTGTGCCATATACACAATTAGGAACTGCCTTAGACTTAACGGCGCTTCCAGATACTTTTTGGCTTCTGCTCTTAGGTATTGTTATTGCTTACTTAATTCTAGTCACTATCGTAAAGTACTACTATGTCAAACGATACGGTGAACTATTATAATAATTTTTAACGAGTTCTTCGGGACTCGTTTTTATTTACAAAAAAACCTAAAGTATCGGCTTTACCTTACTTTAGGGAGTGTCTGTTATATTATAAAATACGTTTATTCATTTCTTTTGTATTTTTTTTACGATATTCAGACGGCGTACAATCATTCACTTCTTTAAATGATTTTGAGAAATAGGATGGCGAATGAAAACCGACATAATCCGCAATCTTAGAAACCGTATAATTTGATTCTGCTAATAGTTTTTCTGCTTCAGCTAAACGAACTTGAATGAGATAGTCAATTGGCGACAAGCCTGTCCGTTGCTTAAACACACGAATAAAGTAATACTTCTTCATGCCAATATGACTCGCTAGTTGATCTAGCGTCAAACGCTTTGAATAATTCTCTCGAATAAAGCGTTGAACTAATTGAATTTCATCGTCCTCAACTTGCACACTATCATCTTTAATCGTTAAATCTTTACTTCTTAATATATGGGCCACCACGCATTCAATGAGCTTTTTAGTTATTAAAGCAGTCCCTTCAAACTCATTAGCGTCTTCAACAAGCGCTAAATTCAGATAAGCCTTCATTTGGCGCGTCTCATCTTGAGTGACATAAAGCTGTTTAGTCGAATCAATATCGATACTTGAAATAAATAAAATGCCCGACAAGGTAAATTTTATCCACTCGACCTTGCGAAGTGGTTCGATTGTCAATTCCATCCCAGGATTTAATATGATTAAATCTTCTTTTTTAAATTGCCCACTGCTTAACTTGGTTTCGTAATTCCCTCCACCTTTAATGATATAAAGCAATGTCACCTGATCTTCTGAATAAATAGTTATCGGTTGTTTTGTAGTCATTTCTTCTTTATTTATTGCATGTAATTTGATTGATGATGAATTGATATTTGAAATGTACATAACTATCCCCACCCTTTTCTTTAAATATAAAAAAGTGATTTTAGTTTTTAGCACTTACTGATTGACATGTCACTTCCTAAGCCAGAATCCCATAACAAAGCACACTCAATCCTCCATTAAAACATTATTAGCTAGGGTTGGAGCATATCTCACTCAATAAATGTCACATTCTAATCACTACTGAATAGCGTATCATATTCTTGCGAAAATTTCCCCTTAAAATGAACAAATTGTTGTCTAAGTAGTGTTGGGGAAGGTTAATTCTTACCATGTAATACGGTTACATCCAATGTAATGAAGCCATCTAGCTTCGTCAGTAATGTTTGGCGTTCTTCGTCACTTAATTGCCAAGTCAATGGCGTCATAACGACTAAATCTTCCAACTGACTACGGGTTAATTTTTGAGTCGCCTTAATTTCTTTCATCTTGGCATCTGGATAGTGCGTTTTGAAGACCTCGATGACATCTTCATTGGAGTATGGATGAATATTTCCAATTTCCATATCCATGAGAGCTTGTCTTATTTCCTGTAAATAGCCAGAGTTAGGAATGATTTTAATGAGCTCACCTGATGGCTTTAAAATTCGGTCAAATTCCGAGTAATTTGACGGTGAAAATATTGAAAAGACGATATCTATTTGATGATTAGCTACAGGTAACTCTGCCAAATCCGCAATCATCGATAACATATGGCCATTATAATCTGTCGCAGCTTGGACCGCACTTTTTGCTAAATCGACCCCTATCAAGCGATACTCATTATCTTTAACTTGGCGACTCATTTGCCACAAGTGACTGCCTTCTCCACTCCCTGCATCAATCATTGAAATATCTTTTTGATAATTTCCAACTAGATATTGTCCAATATATTCATGCAGAGGTCGATACAGCTTTGTATTTAAAATAATCTCACGTCTTGAGTGAAACAAGGACGCATCATATTTTGTATTCGATGCTTTCCTAGCCATGAAAAAATAGCCTTGTTTCGCCATATCAAAACGGTGACCATTCGTGCACACCAAACTATGCGAGTCTAACTCTAAGGCTTCCTGGCAATGGATACAGCTTAAATTGACAGCTTGATGAGTGTTAAGCCAATGTACTGTTCGGTCTTTCTTATTTAATTCATTTAACTGAGTCATCACGACTTTGCCTCCCATTTTTCTCTACTTTTTAGATGATTTATCATAAAACAAAAAAGTACTGAAGAAAGGACTTCTTCAGTACTAAGTTTAATTGCTTACTCCATACCACGAATGTCACGAATAACGTCTGCGATTTGATCCACGTAACGGTCAACACGTTCAGGTGTTGATGCTTCCGCCATGACACGTAAGATTGGTTCCGTTCCACTTGGACGTACTAAGATACGACCGTCGCCATCCATTTCCGCTTCAACTTTAGCGATGATTTCTTTCACTTCTGGCTCATCCATGACAGTATGTTTGTCGTGAACACGAATATTAACTAATTTTTGTGGGAAGATGGTTACTTCACCCGCTAATTCTGATAATTTCTTACCAGTTTCACGCATCACAGCCATTAATTGAACGGCTGTTAATAAGCCGTCTCCCGTTGTATTGTAATCTAACATCACAATATGACCTGATTGTTCGCCACCTAAAGTGTGGTTACCTTCTCGCATTGCTTCGACAACATATCGGTCTCCAACTTTAGTTTTTAAAGCTGTCATGTTATTTTCTTCAACAGCTTTATGGAATCCAATGTTACTCATAACTGTTGATACGATTGTATTGTTAGCTAAGCGTCCTTGAGATTGTAAATGTTTACCTAAGATAAACATAATTTTATCGCCATCAACAATGGCACCTGTCTCATCAACTGCGATTAAACGGTCTCCGTCGCCATCTAAAGCAACTCCAAGGTCTGCACCTTTTTCTTTAACCATTTCTTGTAAAGCTTCAGGGTGAGTTGATCCGACACCATTATTGATGTTAATTCCGTCAGGACGGTCTCCCATTGTATAGAAATCAGTCTCTAAATCTGCGAACAATTGGTTCACTAATGGGGCTGTTGCACCGTTGGCAGCATCCACACACACTTTTAAATCATCTAAGTTCGCTGAGATGGTTGATTGTAAGTATTGAATATATTTGATTGATCCTTCTGGGAAATCATCGGTTACTCCTAAGCCGTCTGCACTTGGGCGAGGTAGTTCATCAGCATCACTATCTAGTAATGCTTCGATTTCTGCTTCTTGATCATCAGAAAGTTTAAATCCGTTACTTCCGAAGAATTTAATTCCATTGTCTTGTGCTGGATTGTGAGAAGCACTGATCATTACTCCAGCAGCTGCCCCTTGAGTTTTTGTTAAATAAGCTACTGCTGGTGTTGAGATCACACCTAATCGCATAACTTCGATTCCGACAGATAATAATCCTGCTGTTAAAGCGTACTCTAATAATTCTCCAGAGATACGTGTGTCGCGCGCAACTAGTACGCGTGGATGTTCAACGTCAGAGTGTTGAAGTAACACATACCCTCCATAACGACCTAATTTAAAAGCTAATTCAGGTGTTAATTCACTATTTGCTACACCTCTGACACCATCTGTTCCAAAATATTTACCCATTATTGATTAATCTCCTAACTTTTCCTATTAGTTATTTCCTGATTCGTCCTCGACATTTTGCGATTCTACAACGGCTGACTCGTTGCTTTCAGTCGCGTTTTCTTCATCTTCCATTTCAGTTCCAGATTCAGATTCGGGTCCGTTGTTTTCTTCATTATCTTCGCTTGTCTCATTGGTTTCTTCAGAGCTTTGCTCCTCGTTCTCACTTGAAGCGATTGGTGTGATGCTTACTTCGATTTGAACATCGCCACCATTTATCACAGTCATACCTTCTGGCACTTGTAATTCACCCGTGATGGTTGTTGATTCTGTTAAACCACTGACATCAGCAACTACGCCAATTGTGTCAACATTCGGTTGACTCCCTTGAATTACCAAGCTCTGAGGCGTAGTAATCGTATATTCATACGTATACATCGCTTGGTCTTCCCCAAAAGGGATGATATGCATACCTACTTCACTTTGAGGTTGTACTACTTCAACTTGTGCTTCGATTTCCGTGACATTTGAATTCACATCTAATACTTCACCGTTGGCATTCACGATTTGTAAAACATATGATCCACTGAAGCTACTATTGGCTGGTTGTGGATTGGCAATCGTAATATAAACTCGGTCAATTTGTTGAATGGTTTCAACGTCACCAGTTAATTGTACTTCTTGAGGATTTAATGAAACACTTTCCACATTAAAACCGTCTTGAATGGCGTTCGGATCTATTTCATATTCAATTTCAGCCGTAATTTCTTCTAACTGTGATATTTTAACATATCTTCTCGATGGTGTAACTTGGTAATCGACTGTATCCGGTAAATCAGAAACGATAAACTGGATTTGTTGCGTTCCAGACGGGATATCTGTTAAATCTTCCGTTTGGACAGTAATTTCTTTTTCTAATACTTGGTTTATTACATTACGCGGTCCTGTTAATCGTACTTGAACCGATTCTGGTAAGCCACTAATAAATGTATTTTCTGGAATTTCTCCAACAGTAACTGGAACATTATCTATAGTTTCTGTTACGTTGATACTGGCAAACTGCTGGTTTGCTGCACTTTGAAAGACGAACGCATTATTTTCTGATGCGACAAAAATGTACAAGAAAATGGCAAAAAGCAGAGAGATGAGTCTTACGGCCCATTTATTCTCAAATAGTCCTCTATTCATTATTTATCACCTCTTTGTAAACTGTCATTAAGAAAGTCGCGAATGACTTGGAATATATCTTTCGAATCATCTTCATCTACAAACAAGTATTCTTCAAGTATGTTTCTAAATTCGTTTCGGTCAAGTGCGCGGTTCATCTTATCACCTTTAACTACACTAATATCTCCAGTTTCTTCTGATACGATAACTGTTACTGCATCAGAAACTTCACTTAAACCAATGGCAGCACGATGCCTTGTTCCTAACTCTTTCGGTATTAATGTACTGTCTGATAGAGGTAGATAACATGAAGCGGCTGCGATTTGATAATCTCTAATAATCACTGCTCCGTCATGTAAAGGTGTATTTGGAATGAATATGTTAATTAACAATTGATTTGTTATTTCTGCGTCAAGTGGTATCCCGGTTGAAATATAATCTCCCAAGCCGTCTTGACCTTCAATTGAAATCAAGGCACCAATTTTCCTTTTAGACATGTACTGAACTGATTTTTCGATATCATTTATTAATTTTTCACTTGGATTATTCCTACTCTTACGATTTTTAAATAAGTCTCGACCTAATATCTCAAGAGCGCGCCTCAATTCCGGTTGGAATAGAATAATCATCGCCACAACACCCCAAGATAGTACCTGACCTAATAGCCAATCCACTGTCTGAAGTCCTGCAAGTGAACTCACACTTTTGGCAATAAGGAAGATCCCTACCCCTTTTAAAAGATTCATCATCTGAGTTCCACGAGCATACATTAATAAGCGATAAATTAAATACCAGACTAATAAAATATCAAGTATTCGAATTATCGGCTGATTCGTCATAAACTGATTCATAAAATCTAACACCTTGTCACCTTCTTTCTAATCACTCTCTGATATTATAGCATATCAATCTTTCATACTTAATATTTTGAAGCAGAAAATTTGAAATGATTTTCTGAGATGGGGAAGATGTGGGGGTTGTGGTGGATTGGTGGGAGTAGTTGGGTTATCGGGACGGGTCATGTAGTGACAAGGGAAATTAGACGGTTAACGGGACACGTCATGTGATGACAGGGGAAATTAAACGGTTAACGGGACGGGTCATGTAGTGACAAGGGAAATTGGACGGGTAACAGGACGGGTCATCTTATGACAAGGGAAATTGGACGGGTAACAGGACGGGTCATCTTATGACAAGGGAAATTAAACAGCTAACGGGACGGGTCGTACAATGACTCGTCCCGTTAGCCGATTTCCCACTATTAAAATTACTTTGCTTTTGAATTTTTAAACGGAAACTCAACATTTTCGAAGGCATAGTCAAAAGAACTATTTTTATTGGCATAGGCTGCGTATCTTCCGCTATTCATTTTCCCAAAATACTTACTTAATGTGCGTGCGATATACTTTTTACTCACTTGGCCATCAAGAAACACTTCACATTCACTCACAGTGAGCGGTTCTCGGTAACGAATCAGTCCATATTCACATAAAGTACGAACGACCGATTTCTTTTTGACTTCATGATGGCCACATTGATTACAGATGACTTTATACATTGTCAGCGTTATATCAAAACTGTGACATTTAGCACATTTTATACCTCGTTTCATTTGGTTGATCTCTTTCATCGATTTAGGTACAGGTGGGTAAGGATTTTCAATTTGAAACTCATTCAGAATTCGTTCTTTTAAAGCTATTGGCAAGATATTAGCTAGCGGTAAATTTTGTTCATCACGGGCAATTCCTTTAATCCAATGTATAAATTCTGCTCGGTTCATCCCCACTTCTGAGGCCGGCTCATCTAAGCGAATCAATCCTTCTGGGTTTACAAATACAATCTTCCCCTGAATTTCGCCACTATATCTTAAATTATTGAACAGCAAATTAACTTTCTCCATCGAGCGTTCCAGTTGAATAAAAATACTTTTGCTTAATAATTTTCCATTCGCAAATGCTTGTTGATTCTGATGGACATATTCCGTTGCATAATTCTTTGCATCGATAATATAAACCCCACTCCCAGTTAAGACTACAAGATCAAGTTGTGTTGTGCCTCCAGTATTTATCCAAACATCATGGAGATAAATCCAGTTCGCATTGCCATATTTAAGTAATAATTGATAAACTTCCGCTTCCCCCTTAAATCCATCCCTGTTGACTTGATACTGATAGAATTCTTTTTGAGTTAAGCCTTCACGGTAATAGCATTCTTCTTGTTGCTGAAGTTCTAAATTTTTCTGTAACATCATTTTCTCCCTTTCTATAAATAGTTACATATATAGATACAAGAAAAAGAGCTGTTTTCATTTTTTTATTTTAAAATAATTAAAAAACCTACGAGCATCACTGCTAGTAGGTTAATCTTCTGGATGTGGTGGGTCGCCGTATTTTCTAAAATACTGACGTTTCAATGTAAAGTGATCTGGAACGTGATCAATGCCACCTTCTGCAAATGGATGGCATCGGCAAATTCGAGCCACTCCCATCGTCGTTCCCTTCGCCGCACCATGCTTTTCAACGGCTTCAATCATATAACTCGAGCAAGTTGGGTAATAACGGCAACTTGACGGAAGTCCGGGAGAGATAAATTTTTGGTAAAATCTCACTGGTTTGATAATCATATTTTTAATATTCTTCACCTTCTATTAACTAAAATATTCAAAAACAACTTGGATAAAATTCGATGTAAAATACGTATAAATGAAAACTGATACAGGTCGATACGCAATGACCATACCAATAAACTGCTTAAAACGTATGTTGGACACCCCAGCAATCATACAAAAGATATCATCTGGGAAGATTGGCGCGAGAAAGCCAATCCGAAGGAGGCGTTTAAAACGATGGCCATGATTCATAATTCCCATATACTTTATATAATCATCGTCTGAAATAAAAGCCCGTATCACTGCGTGACCGAAACGCGCGCCAATCACAAAGTTAATCGACGAACCAATAATCATTCCGATAGTATTGAACAGAAATCCCCACAGATGCCCAAAAAGTAAATCCCCAATAACATTGGTCAGTCCTAAAGGAATAATCGGGTAAATTATTTGACTGATTTGAACTAAAATAAAGATGATTGGCCCCATAAAGCCTAATCTACTCAGAAAATCAGAAAAGCCACCGTCTGGTTGGAAATATTCGGATTGGCTAATGTAGATTGAACCGACAATTGTAATAATAACACCAATGACTGTCGTGAAGCGAATGATGCGCCGCTTCGTTTCGATAGTTAGTTTCATACACGTACTCCTAAAATATTTTGGGGGTGAGTTGATTCTTTTATATACTTAAAACGCATTGTATACTCTATAATATATTGTAACGCAATTAAATCTTTAAGTGGAGGGATTTTTTGGAAAAATTAAAACAACTTGTAGCGGAAATGAATAATCATGACATTAGTAACATGATTATTACGGACACATACAGTATTCGCTATTTAATCGATTATTATACACAACCAGGTGAACGGTTATTAGCTTTCATAGCTACTGCAGCAGGTAAACATTATTTAGTGCTAAATAACTTATTCCCACGTGCTGATGAAAATGATGATTATTCAGTCATTTATTATCAAGATGGCGAAGCGATTATGGAACAAATTGCTGAAATCTTAACGGATGGTGTAACGAGTATCGATAAAGTATGGCCAAGTCACTTCTTACTTGAATTAATGGGTATCAAGAAAGACTTACAACCAGTCAATGCTTCTTATATCTTAGGCGATATCCGAGCAATTAAATCAGATGAAGAAATTGATATCATGCGTGAAGCTTCTCTGTTAAATGATCAAGTCATGGAAAAATTAATCGACTCTTTAACTACTGGTAAAACAGAAGCTGAATACGCTGAAGAATTAGCTCGATACTATAAAGAATCCGGTCATTCGGGATTTTCATTTGAGCCTATTGTTGGTTACGGACCAAACGGTGCCGATCCTCATCACACAACCGACGATTCCTTACCAAACGTTGGAGACCCAGTCGTTCTTGATATTGGCGGGATGTATAAAGGTTATGCTTCAGATATGACTCGAACAGTATTCTATGGTGAACCAAGTGAAGAAGCTATGGAAGTATATGATATAGTTCGCCAAGCAAATCTAGCGGGAATAGCTGCGGTTAAACCTGGTGTTCCGTTAAGTAGTATAGATTTAGCAGCACGTAAAGTGATTAACGATGCTGGTTACGGTGAATACTTTACACACCGTTTAGGACATTTCATCGGTCAAGAAGCGCATGAAGCTGGTGATGTATCACAATACAATGATGAATTAACTAAGGTAGGACAGGTATTCTCAATTGAACCTGGTGTTTATTTACCTGGTAAATTCGGTGTTCGAATTGAAGACTTAGTCGTTGTGACTGAAGATGGTTGTGAAGTTTTAAACCACGTGACAAAAGAACCTCTTATCATCGAAGTCAATTAAACACAAAAACTAGGACGGTCTAGAATGACCAGTCCTAGTTTTTTTTATAAAACATCTGCAATTGAAGTATCTAAGTATCCAGCATCTTCTAATTGCTTAGACAGTTGAAGTAGTAAGTACTCTCCACCTTTTCGTGTTGAAAATTGAGCACCTAACGGTAACCCATTATCTAGTTTATGCACTGGTAAACTAATTGCAGGTTGACCGGTTAGATTCATTTGCTGAGTAAACGGTGTCCATGCTAAACTTTCTGCAAACATTTCCCAAACTAGATTTTGCTGTTGTTGAACATCGTACTGTTCAATGTTTCTTAAATCATTCAACAGTTTATCCCCTTTAGCAAAAGCTGTATGTAGAGGTGCTGGTCCGTTTGTTGCTGGCATTAACAGTAAATCATAATCCTTGAAGAAGGCTTCAGATACAGCGGTTATGTCATCCCAATAAGATAAAACTTCAGAATACTCTACCCCGCTAATATTTAAACCTAACTGGTAAATCGCCCAACTCATTAATTCCATATCATCTTGAGTCATTGGTCTGTTTAATGCCTGTTCAAACCCTTTAAGCATCGAAGCAGTTTCAACACCATTTACTTTATAATACGTTTGCATTGCTTTAACACCATCGATTTCAGGCTCTGCTTCAACCAATATATGTCCTAATGATTCTAATACACGAATTGTTTCTTGCATTAAACTTTGTGCTTCCTTTGTCATTGGTTCTCCGATTGGTGTATTCATTGAATATGCAATACGAAGTGGTTGCTCTAAATCTACTAGTAACTCATGCGGTATTCGCGGTAATATAAAAGGGGCTTCAAACTGTTCGGTCTGCATCCATTTTAGTAATGTCCATGTATCTCGAACTGATTTAGTCAATGCAAAATTCACCGACGCCCCTTGCCAGCTTCGGTAATCGCTTGGTCCAACCGGTATACGCCCACGACTTGTTTTTAAACCGATTAAACCACTAAAAGATGCAGGAATTCGAATAGAGCCTCCTCCATCACTCGCCGTGACGATGGGAACAATTCCTGCTTTCAATGCTGCCGCCCCTCCACCACTAGATCCTCCAGGGTTTCGCTTTAAATCTAAAGGTGAATTTACACGACCTGTCCACTCAGAATCACTGACATTTTTAAAACCAAATTCTGGAACATTCGTCCGACCTACAACAATAAAGCCAGCAGATTCAATACTCTTGGTAAAATTGTCCGTTTGTGTCGCTTCAAATTGATCCATTAAACGGGCACCGCTTGTTGATTTTTGGCCTGTTTGATTTTGTCCTAGATCTTTTAATAGGATGGGGACACCGAAGAATGGGGGTAAATCTCCATAGCTTCCGGCGTCTAACTGTTCAAAGTAGTGATCAAAGCGATTAGCTATACTCCGTGCAAATTCATATTGCTTGTGTACAACGGCATTCAATGTATCGTTCCACTCTTCAATATTTTGAATGGCTCGTTCTACCAATTCCGTAGCTGTTGTTTCACCGTTTTTTAGTAATTCTGCATAATGAGTGGCATCTTCTTTAAATAACATCTCTTCTCTCCTTAAATATATATAAAAACACCACTTCCCTCTTTCAAAAGAAGTGGCTTGCTATTATAGGTTGTAAATTTCTTGTTTTTCTTCTTCAGTTAATTCAAAATCAAACACTTCTAAGTTGGATTTTTGACGATCGAAGTTGTGTGATTTTGGAATGACAATCACTTCGCGGTCAATTTGGAAATTTAAGACAACTAGTGCCCAAGATTTACCGTATTTTTCACCGATAGCATTTAGTCGTTCACGATCAGCATCACTTACACCAGATAGAGGTGACCATGCTTCCGCAAAGATATCATGTTCGCGACCAAATTCAATCACATCATGATTCCATTCTCCAGGATGAGACTTAATTTGGTTGACTGTCGGTTTAATTGTTGCATTATCTAATATTAATTGTAATTGTTCTTTAGAGAAGTTTGATACACCAATTGATTTTAAAGTACCTGCTTTTGCATGTTTCTCTAACACTTTCCAAGTCGCAACCATTTCTTCATCATTATCCCAGGGGTGGTGAATTAAATATAAATCAATATAATCTGTTTGGAATGCTTCTAAAGAGTTTTTCACAGCTTCATCAATCGTCGCTTCATCTTTCGTGTACTCTGGTTTACCTGGTAATTTTGAAGTTATAAAAAATTCTTCCCGAGGAACATTTGATTCTGCAATAGCTTTTCCAATAACTGCTTCATTGCGATAAGAAATAGCCGTATCGAAATGTCTGTATCCGTTAGTTATTGCTGACTGTAATTCAGTTGTATCAAAATTAATGTCCGCTGAATAGTCATTATTCACTTTACCAAACGTGTTTGTACCACTTCCGATAATTGGAATCTGCTTATTATTGTTTAATGTGATTAAGTTCATTTTACTTACACTCCTTTTAATAATCTCAGTGATAAGTGTATCAGAATATCAGCTACCGTCCTACTGAAGTGCTTCCGAAGGATTTGTCAAAACTTTCTTACTTTCTAATCTTTGAATATTTAATGATTTTTCATTGATTTATTGTAGTTTTATTGACTGATTTTTTACAAAGTTTTATATTTAATTGTATGAGTGTTATAATATAGTTATAAAAAGGAGGAGTTCTTTATGAAAAGTAAACGCTTACGTTATGCAATTTCTATGGCCCTCATAAGTCTTTTGGTCGCAACTCAAGTCACCCCCTTAGCCCTAGCTCAAACGGAAAGTGTTCCGCCTGAATCTGAGACTGTTCAACAACAGCAAGAAGCAACTTATCCCGTTGGCGTTGAAGTCCGCAATATAGAAGGCACTCGTACTGAACAGGTTGGTATTAGTTTAACCGATGAGGAAGGTAATATTTATGATGGTAGTTACAATGAGAACTCTCAATGGTTAACAGGTAGTTCTTTACCTGAAGGTCAATATTATATTGAATTGACGCCCCCTGAAGGAACAACGAGTCAAATTAATAACACGGCTCCACAATTTGCTGTAGCTACAGAGACACCAAATGTTTACTCAATCGATGTAAATGAAGAAAACTTAGGTGGCTTATCCGCTGTATACGGTGCATTCGAGCTCGTTAACGAACCGGTTAGTGAAACTTACCGCGTTGGAGCAGAAGTCCGTGGTTTAGATGGTACTCGTACAAGTGATGTTGGAATTACTGTATATGATGAAAATAGTACGGTATACGAAGGTGGATATAATGAATATGCACAATGGTTAACAACAAATGAATTACCTGAAGGGTTGTATTACATCGAACTGACAACTCCAGAAGGAACAACGAGTCAAATAAGTACAACTACAAATCAATCAGCTGTTCCAACAGAAACACCTAATCTTTATACAATTGAATTGAATGAAGAAACTTTAGGAAACTTAACTTCTGTATATGGCGCATTTGAATTGATTGAAACGGCTCCGGTTGAACAAACATTCCGATTAGGCGCTGAAGTGCGTGGATTAGATGGAAGACGTACAAGCGATGTTGGAATTACAGTTTGGGATGCCAATGAAATGTACTATGATGGAACTTACAACGAATATCTACAATGGTTAACTAATGATGAATTACCTGAAGGTGAGTATTTTATTACATTGACACCACCGGAGGGATTCTCTACAGAAATTAACTTAAGCACTGATCAATATGCGATGGAGACGAATACGCCGAATGTTTATTCAATTTTCTTAAGTGAAGATAATTTAGGTAATAGCTCAGCAATCTATGCTGCCTTTAATTTAGTTGAAGCTCCGGCTGAGACATATCAATTAGGTGTGGAAGTGCGTGGATTAGATGGTACTAGAACTGATGAAGTGGGAATTACTGTTGCTGATGTTGATGGCGTTACATTTGAAGGTGAGTATAACGAGTACTTACAATGGTTAACCACTGAAGAATTACCTGCTGGTCAGTATTCAATCACTTTAGATACTCCAGAAGGTACTGTTTCAACTATTAATGAAACTACGAATCAATATGCAATTCCTGCTGATGAGACCAATGTTTATAATATCATTTTAAACGAAGAGAACTTAGGCAATAACTCATCGATTTATGGGGCGTTTAATCTAGTTGAAGCTCCAGCTGAAACATACCAATTAGGTGTGGAAGTGCGTGGATTAGACGGTACTAGATCCGATGAAGCAGGAATTACTGTGACGGATGCTGATGGTGTTGTATTTGAAGGTGAGTATAACGAGTACTTACAATGGTTAACGAGTGAAAAATTAACTGAAGGTACTTATACAATCACTTTAGACACGCCGGCAGGTACTGTCTCTGAAATTAATGATACGACAAACCAATATGCAGTCGCTACTGATGAAGATGACGTTTATACAATTGAATTAAACGAAGATATTTTAGGTAGTAGTTCTGCAGTATATGGTGCATTTAATCTAGTTGAAGCTCCAGCTGAAACATACCAATTAGGTGTGGAAGTGCGTGGATTAGACGGTACTAGATCCGATGAAGCTGGAATTACTGTGACGGATGCTGATGGTGTTGTATTTGAAGGTGAGTATAACGAGTACTTACAATGGCTAACTGATGATGAATTGCCTGAAGGTACTTATACAATCACTTTAGACACGCCAGAAGGCACTGTCTCTGAAATTAATAACACGACAAACCAATATGCAGTCGCTACTGATGATGACGATGTTTATACAATTGAATTGAACGAAGATAATTTAGGTAGTAGTTCTGCAGTATATGGTGCGTTCAGACTTGTCGATGCACCACTCCCAAACCCTGATACATTTACTTTAGGTGTGGAAGTGCGTGGATTAGACGATCGACGTACTGATGAAGTAGGAGTGACTGTAACCGATAATGATGGTGACGTATTCACTGGTTCGTATAATGAATACTTACAATGGTTAACTGATGATGAATTGCCTGAAGGTGTTTATGTTATCACTTTAGACACTCCGGAAGGTACTGTCTCTGAAATTAATGAAACGACGAATCAATATGCAGTCGCTACTGATGAAGATGACGTTTATACAATTGAATTAAACGACGAAAATCTAGGTAGTAGTTCTGCAATATACGGTGCATTTAGATTGATCGAATCGGATGAAAATGGTGGTGGCGGTTCTGAGAGTTCTGATGAGTCAAGTGACGAATCAAGTGACGAATCAAGTGATGAATCTAGCGACGAATCTGACGGATCAGAAAGTTCTGACGAATCTAGCGATGATGAATCTGACGACGAATCAAATGGTTCAGATGAGTCAGATGATGAATCGGATGACGATGGAAACGTCATTGTAGACCAAGATGACGACATCTTACCAACAACTGGTGAAAGTAATACAATGATTATTACTGTTGTTGCTATCGGTTTACTAGCCGTTGGTGGACTTCTACTTTACCGTAGAAAACGTAGTTAATCTTGTATATAAATAACCATTAGAAAAAGAGCCTGCGGACATCATGTTCGCAGGCTCTTCTTTGTCCCCTGTAACCTTTGTATAGTTGAGGCTTTAAATTAAAAGGTTTTTCGTGTAATATGATCCATGCGTAGATATTCTCCTTATGTTATTGGGTGGTACTTTTAATATAATGAATATCTGCGTCTTTTTGTAGACTCAAATATAGGGTTGATGACTATTTCATTATTTGTCATCAACCTTTTTTTAGATCTAAATTATTTGCTTTCAGATGTGGAGTCTTCGATTGATTCACCAGACTCTTTTTTTAATTTTTCTCTTTCAAAATAAACTAAACCAACGCCTATACCGATTAATATTAACACGCCTAAGACATTCCAAACGGTAAATAATGGGATATTAAACTGCATACTGATGACTAAATTAATTATAATCACAACCGGTACTAAACCAAAGGCTGCAACTGCTAAGAAACGCCATGAAGATAGATGCATTCTTTTATAAATAAAGTATAACGCCCAAAGATAGATTAGAGAGACGAGAGTAATTGGAATAGCTACATTCACCAGTATATTATTCGCACTGATCACTAAGTTTAATAAGAATAAATATGGAATAATCAACACACTAAAAGCGATTAAACTAGACATGATTGGGGTGGTTAAACGGAAGAATAAAGGAAGTATAATTCCCCAAGCAAAAACTATTGAAACCGATGCAATACCTGACCAAGTAATCGTGTTAACACTAAGAAAATCAATGGTTAAACATGCCACGATAACAAATGCTAAGACTCCGGTAATCGCGATTAACCACTCCCTTCGAGTGTGTTTAAACTGTTCACTCATATTATTATTCGCATACTCTAAGACGTTTTGAGTAACATCATGTTCTGAAGGTGCTGATTCATCGAGTGAATAACGCTCACCACGTAATAATTCATTGACTGTGACCCCATAGAAATCTGCCAATGGTTGAACTTGATCCATCTCAGGTAACTTAGTGCCATCTTCCCATTTGACTAGCTCTTCTTCACTCACATTAATTGCTTCTGCCACTTCAGTAGTCGCCATTTCTTTATCTCGACGTAATTCCAGTAAAAAATGTCCCATTCTTTCTCGTTCAAGCATTTTCTATGGCTCCTTTCCTTACCTTAGTCAATAACCTCTGTATGAAAGCAACGTGTCATATGTTCGAGCATCACTTCACCAAGTTCGGTGAATGTTGCCACACCGCGACGATGAGTCACTGTTTTAAAGCCTTCGGCATCTGCTCCACCGATTGTTTGGAAAACACAAATATCAGTAGTAACGCCTACTACATGGACCGTATCAACCTCTAACTTACGTAAAGTTTCTGCTAATCCCGTTTCAAAAAATGAATTATAATTTTGTTTGGGGAAGTAATGAACATTCTTATATTCTCGATTCGCTTGTAACCAATCATTTAACTCTCCATATAATTCCTGCCCAGGAGTATTCACCACATTATGCACTGGCCACAATTCAAAATGCGGATCATTAGGTTCATGAGCATCCATCGCAATCACAACATGTTTGTTAGCGCTTAAAAAATCATCCGCCAAGTTCTTGATATAAGGTACAATTTCTTGACCTGGCTTCCCTACAGTCAGTGTCCCTTCATCAGCAACAAAATCATAACTCATATCTACAATTATTAATGCCTCTTTAGTCATATTATACGGCTCCTTCGCTTTTTCTTTATTATCCCATACTCCAGCTCAAATTTAAAAGTATATAACCTTTCGTATCAATAATCGTTAATGCTATCTCTTTGTTCTAAGTAA
This sequence comes from Ruoffia tabacinasalis, assembly GCF_042652985.1. Taxonomy (NCBI): domain Bacteria; kingdom Bacillati; phylum Bacillota; class Bacilli; order Lactobacillales; family Aerococcaceae; genus Ruoffia; species Ruoffia tabacinasalis. The sequence continues at coordinate 57,324 of NZ_JBHSHQ010000035.1, forward strand.
AAGTTTTCATTTCCTATTTTCAATATTTTTCTTACATGATAACATAGAGATAATAAGATATTTGTTGCTATTCATAATTAAACAGGAGGTTTTCATGCGCTTTAAAACTCTTTCTTGTGACTCCCTCACAAGAATTCTAATACTCTTTTCTTTTTTTCTTTTTGTTTTGACACCTGTCACAATCTTCTCTGAAAGTGATGATGGTTTCGAGGATATTGATATTCGACTTTATCAGGATAGTACATCTACGGTCTATGATTTTGTCTTACCTGAATCGGAATTTATCGCCCGAAATTTTAATCATACACACCCGGAAATACAGGATCAGTATGCTTCTGCAGTTCAAAAATTAGCAACTATCCATAATTATTCATTTGAAGACCCTCTCCTTATCTTAAACCCATACGGCACAGTCACAAATGGTCTGTATATTAATTTTGGTTATGATAATGAAGATATCGGCGTTAATTATACAATAACAACTGAAGGGAATGAGAAAAACCATATCTTCCAAAGATCTTTAAAAAATGTGAGTGAGGATTCTGACTTGTTTGAATCGCAAATTATTGGCCTCGTACCCGGTGTTGATAATCATATCGAATTAGAATTGGTGGATAATTCGAACGAGGTGATTGATACATTATCTTTTAACATTCAGATGCCTAAAACATCTTCTTTCTATCCAAGTTACTTATCAACTCAAGATGGGGACAGCACAAGACAATTATCTGATGGAATATTCTATTTAGTAGGCACTTCACAATTTAATGGCTTTACCTATTTCTTTGATAATGACGGCGTTCTTAGAGCTGAAATTGACACAAATTCATACCGCTTTGATAATTTATTATTCCACGAGGATTATATTATTATGGCAAATACGAGTACACAACTTATTGCCATGAATTCTTTGGGTCAAATTACACAGTACTATGATATGCCTGGCTATAACATGCATCATGATTTCATTATTGGACAAGAGGATGAAATGCTGATACTTGCCTCTTTAAACGATAGAAAATCGATTCGTCGAGAAGATATTATCTTATCGCTTGATTTGAATTCAGGTCAGGTTACTGAAGTATTGGATTTAAAAGATGTGTTAGGTGACTATATGCAAGTAACGACACCTTCATATAATCAAGCAGGTGATGCCACAGATTTAGACTGGATCCACATTAATTCGATTGAAAAAGTCAACGATGACGCAGTTCTGTTAAGCTCTCGGGAGACGTCAACGATTATTAAAGTTAGCAATCTTTATGATGAACCAAAAGTTGATTACTTAATTGGGCCAGAACCTGTTTGGATGGGAACTGACTACAGCAATTTACTATTATCACAAAAAGGAACATTCCCGCTTCACGGTGGCCAGCATTCACTGAATCTTTCTAGAACGTCAATTCAAAGTGATGGCGAATATTATGTTACATTCTTTAATAATAATTATTGGCGTTATTTAACACGTCCTGATTATATGGGTCACATTGAAGAGCACAATAGTCGCAACTTCGAGCCTAACCCTGATGATCTTTCTTATATGTATAAATATTTAATCGATGAAAGTGAAGGAACCTTTGAACTTATTCAATCATTCCCTGTTCCTTATTCGTCAATTGTAAGTAACGTTGATCCCTTACCAAATGGGAACTATGCTATTAACAGTGGTAAAGCTAACGTGTTTAGCGAGTACGATTCAAAAGGCAACTTAATTCGTTCATATCATTATGTGAGCGGAAACTTTGCGTATAGAGCCTTTAAAGACACTTTTTCTAACTTCTGGTTTCAATAAAATAAACGGTCTCCTTTTCAAACAAGAGACCGTTTTTGTTTGCTTTTATTTAAAGTCTTTAGCTAATTCTACGAATTCCTTCAGTATTCCAACACGCATAGATGCGTCCGGATTAACCGTTTGACAGGCAGCTAAGTCTGCTTTAATCGTCATTAACATCCCAGCTTGGTTAAAAGTGAGTCCCGCTTCTTTCATTAAGAATTCAACCATATGGTCATTTGCTATTACAATGGCTTCATCAGTAGTTTTACCATAGCCATATGTGTAAAAGGCTTCATCAGTTTCAACTAGTGGAACTGAATGTGGGTAATCCTTCATGACTTCAACAGTGACATGCGCTTCACCACCTGCTTCAACGCCACAACCCCAGACTTCACCATCACCCATTGAGGCATGCATATCACCAATCGCAAGTAAGGCTCCTTCTGTATAAACTGGTAAATACACGACTGACCCTTCTGCAATCATCGTATTATCCATATTCCCACCATGAGGTCCTGGTGTCCCTGTTGTAATGCCTTCATCAGCATTAGCTGTTCCAATCACACCGATCATTTTATTTAGTGGGAATTCAACACTTTGAAATTCAAAAGTACCTTTATCTTCGTGAATAGGACAAATGACTGTTTGTTCTTCCTCAATTCCTTTGGTGAACAGTTTATTTAAACCAGGTGCTGAAACAACGACACCGTAATCATTCAATTTAATCGCATTAATTGTTACTTTTAGCACATCCCCTGGCTGTGCTCCTTCAATGTATAAAGGTCCCGTAGCAGGGTTTACTTTATTAAAGTCAATTTCACTAATAACATCTGCTTCTGTTTTAATGGTATCTGAAAAGCAATCTTTCGTTTCAAATATCACTTGAGCTCCGCTTTTAACGGTCCCAACGGCTTGGTTTTCTTTATCCATACTATAAATAACATTGTCTTTTGAAATCCTCATGTTTATCCACCTTTCAAAATCATTATTATCCATATCATAGCAGACTCTAATCAAAATGACAGAAAAGTCCCTGTGGTGACAGTGAATAATGATTAAACATCCTGTTTTACCACTTTAAACACTTTTATTCTTAAATTATTCAACATTTTAACCAAATAATTTACTTTTTACCATTGCCTTTAAACGATTTATGGCTTAATCTTAAGTATATAAGAATATCATTAAGGAGAGAAAATCATGAGTGAATTAATCACTGTCAAACAATTAGCAGATAAGTTGGGTGTTCCTAAAAGTAAAGTATCCTACCAAAGTCGAAAGCTAGATGATAGTCTCATTCTTCAACAAAATGGCACTAATTACTTAACTGAACGTGCACAGTTATTAATTACTCAAGCTATACACGACCTGATGAATCCGCCTACGGCTGAAGATGTCGAAAAAAAAGCTGCTGAGGAAGTGGAAACTGATACAGAAACTGTTGAATCGGTTGAATCTGAACAGTCTGAGCAGCCAGCTCAAACTAAGTCATCTGAACAAACCGAACAAACTGATGAAACTAATGAAACTGACTCAGAGAAAGATGATGATGAAGACGAAGACCAAGACTCTTTATCTAAAGAAACAAGTCAAGAAATGATGGATCTACTATATGAGTGGATTGATAATCTAGACGATCAAATTGAAGTAAACCAAGAACAATTAGAGGTTTATCACGATCAATTGAAAGCTAAAGATGAACAAATTGATAAATTAACGCAATTATTAAATCAATCTCAACAGTTACAGTTACAACAGCAACAACAACAATTGAAACTGGTTGAAGACATTGAGTTTGAAAAGAGCTTGACTTGGTGGCAAAAGCTTTTTGGTAAGAAATAACCACTGTATAAAGTGTTTAAACACTATCTAAATGCACTTATCTTCAATATTCTGTAAAAATAAGCCCTGACTTCCAAGGAAATCAGGGCTTATTTTTTGTTATGCAATTTTATCCAACTAATTTACCATCATTCACTAACTCAGCTGCTCCTAAAAGCGCCGCATCATTACCTAATGATGCAATAACGATTTCAGTCTTACCTTTAAGTGCTGGGAAGATATAGTTATCGCAATGTCTTGCAACTATTTCACGTAGATACTCTCCCGCTTGTGCTACGCCCCCACCTAGAATGATTTTAGATGGGTTTAACATGTTCACGATATGTGAACAACCTAAGCCGAGGTACTCACCAAACTGTTCAACCACGTGTTTAGCAAATACATCATGTTGTTCTGATACTTCAAAGATATCTTTCGCACTCAGTTCTTCACCATTATCGATACGTTTTTTAATCTCAGAGTCTCCACTATATTCTTCAGAGTACTCACGTGTTAGATTCATCAATCCTGTCGCTGAAGCTAAAGCTTCTAAACACCCGATTTTTCCACAAGTACACGCAATACCACTATCTTTATCAATCGTCATGTGGCCGATTTCACCTGCTGCGCCTGAACTTCCATGGACGATTTTACTATCAACAATAATTCCGCCACCGACACCGGTTCCTAAAGTCACCATTACAACATCGGAAGCATTATCTCCTGATCCGTGACGTTGTTCACCTAAAGCAGCAATATTAGCGTCATTATCTAAGTAGAATGGTAAATTAAAGGCTTCGATAAATTGTTCTCCGACATTTTGAGTCTCCACCCAGTTTAAATTATACGCTCCCGTGACTGTTAAATCGATGTGGTTAACCGTTCCTGGACTTCCCATCCCAATGCCTAAAAAGTCTTCGGTTGTTAATTGATATAAATCCATTCTCTCTTGAATTGAATCAATCAAATTCGGAACAATTGCTTTTCCACCATTCAAAATAACTGTATGTTCAGACCATTTTTGGAGTATTTCTCCTTCTGTTGATACAATCGCTAATTTTGCTGATGTACCCCCTAAGTCAATTGCGATAATTTTGTCTTTCGTTGTCATCATTACTCCTCCATCTTTAACTGATATATTTCATTCACTCATTAACCTCTCCGAATGAAAATGCTTACTTTATTATTGTATCAAAATATTCTTGAATAACCACTCTATAGAAAAGAATAATTACTTTTTTTGCAAAATTAGGCTTTGCCACCTAAAATGCTCCAATGATAACTGACGCAATCCCATTTAATACACCTGCAAGTAACATGACTTTCACTGGATCTACTTTCCATTTCATAAGTAAGAAAAGACAGATTCCGAAGATGATAACCGCTGTGATCTTAATCGTCTCAATGCCTATCACTTCAGTTCCCCAAAAAGATGTCACTAAAATTGAAACACCTGCCGTTGCAATCATAGCGACGACTGCGGGACGAAGTGCTCTAAGCACATATTGTAAAACATCCATCTGACGGTATTTCATATATAGAAAAGCCAAAATTGTCACCAATATAACTGAGGGAAAAACTGAACCAAGTGTCGCAGCAACTGCCCCAAAGACACCCGCAATTTGAGTTCCCACAAAGGTAGCTGAGTTAATCGCAATAGGTCCCGGCGTCATCTGAGAAATGGTAATTAAATCTGTGAATTCTTGTAAAGTCAGCCATTGATGTGAGTCAACAATTTCTGCTTGAATTAAAGGTAAAGCCGCGTATCCTCCTCCAAAACTGAAAGCACCCACTTTTAAAAAGCTGACAAATAATTGCCAATAAATCATTGAGTCATACCTCCTTTATTGCGGTTAAAGAAAAATTGAATTAATCCAATACTAGCTGCCATTAGAATAATTAACATCACATTGACATTGAAAATATAATTAGCAATAAAGGCGATAAACATCATTGCAATAAGGAGTGGACTTTTTGTGTTGGTCACTTGTTGCCCCATTCCAATCACCACAGCTGTGATTACGGCACCAACACCCGCTTGCATCCCTTCAAGCATTAAGGCGATGAAAGTATTTTCCCGGAAAGCATCATAAAATAATGCAATGAGAGATATAATCGCGAATGGAGGAATGATCGTTGCGATTACAGCGGTTAATACTCCAAGCATCCCAGCTAATTTATAACCAACAACGATGGCTCCATTCACGGCAATCGCACCTGGAGCTGATTGTGCAATCGCGACTAAATCTAACATCTCATCTTCATCGATCCAGCCATAATCATCTACAAACGTTTTTTTCATTAGAGTGATAATGACATAGCCACCCCCAAAGGTAAAGCCACTTAACATTAAGGTTGATAAGAATAATTGCTTTAATATTTGCCCTTTTGATTGATTTTCATTTATCTTCATATAATTCTCCTTCAATCATCTTTGTAGTTATCATATTAGCTTAAACAGAATAAAATGTGAATTAAATGATTTTAGACAACAAAAAAGCTAAAGTGAATATATCACTCTAGCTTTAGTTTATTCTTAGTATGCTGGGTTGAATGAAACGTGAACATGGTCATAATGGTTGGCAGTGATACTTCCACGGTCTTCCATCGCTGTCCATTGTTGATTCCAATCTCCATAAATTTGTTGTTCCCAAATAACGTATGAGATATCATTTTCTGCCATACTATTGATTGAGTAATTAGCAATGTCATCTCCCACTTGAGATCCAACAGGTACCATAAAGTCAACGGCTAATCCTGCACCGTGATCTTGTGCGTCACCTGGACGGTAAAGGCTGAATGAATCAATACCATAGATTGCTGCAACTTCTTCTTTATAAGCTGCTACATGTGGTTGTAAGCCAGCGTTTTCAGGGTTAGCTGCCGGGTCTGTTGCTGGTTCTTCATAAACAGGCTCCTCGTAAACAGGCTCTTCATAGACTGGTTCTTCAGGTTCTTCGTATACTGGTTCGTCAACTACTGGTGTTTCTTCTTCAACTGGTTCCCAAGCTTGACTGTTTTCGTCAACAGTTAAATCAGTTTCGTAAGTTGGCTCTTCATAAACAGGTGCCTCAACCGGGACTTCCTCAATTGGAGCCGCTTCGATAGGCGCTTCCTCAATTGGAGCTTCTTCTACTGGTACTTCTCCGTAAACAGGTTCTTCGTAAACAGGTGCCGTTTCAGCTGGAACTTCTGTCGCTGGTGCTTCTGTATAAGCGGCCGCTTCGACAACTGGAACTTCTTCAACAACTTCTGTTTCAACGGGTGCTTCTTCAACTAGCGCTTCTACCGCTGGCTCTTCTTCTACCCATGCTGGAACTTCTTCAATAATTGTATTTGATGCTGCAGCACCACCTGCTGATGATTCCGTTTCTGTTTCTGAAACTGTTTCTTCAGGAACAATAACTTCTTCAACAACTTCTGTTTCTGTTTCAGCTTCAGGCATTGCTTCTGGAGCAACTTCTTCTACTTCTGGAATATCTGATAAGTTGACTGGAATACTTACTTCTAAAGTATCTCCATTTGGTGCATCAACTGTTAAGTTGCTTGCGCGGTCATTCGCATCATATTGAGCTGTTAAAACTGTCTCAGGGAAGATTAAGTCAACATCTTCAATATTATTAATTTCTGCTAAATAACGTGATTCAATATTCATCGCTTCAGAAATAACACTCAATGTATCTCCGTATTTTACTGTATAAGATAATTCATTTTCTTCAGTCACAACGATTTCTTCAAGCACTTCTTCTAACTGGCGAGCTTGCCATGTAATATCTGAATCAATCGCCATTGCGATTGGGCCATGTGACATCAATGCTAAGATTGATGATCCAAGCCATAATTTCTTTTTAAAGTTCATATATAAGTTCACCTTTTTTTAATTTATTTTTTTGACATGAATTACTTTAGCATAGTCAATTCTGGAAGCCAATGACATTTCAGCCATTTAAATGAACTGTATTTTGTCTGTAACATAACACTTACGTGTACATTTGATTGTAACAATTGACCCTATTCTAATAGCTTTTTACTTGCATGCGTTTGCAACCAACCTTACACTGTTGTACAATACTCCATAGATTACAACATTAAAAATACGGGGAGCTTTTGAAAGTAGAGCTGAGAGGAGTGTAATATTCGACCCGCTGAACCTGGCTGCTTGCAGTGTAGGGATCATAATTTGCCTTAAAAGCGATTGGCGGAGATGACCTATACTGGATATCTCTGCCTTTTTGTCTATTTAAATTAATTTAGAGGAGTGAGAACTTGAAAACATTAAAAACACAAAAACTTGTCTTAGCTGGTATCCTATCTGGACTAGCCGTCATTGGAAGCTTAATTTCTTTCCCAATTCTAGGCTCGCGAGCGTCACCGATTCAACATATTATTAATATGATTTGCGCAGTGCTTTTAGGACCTAGTTATGGCGTTGCTGTCGCTTTTATTGCTAGTCTATTACGAAATTTATTCGGTTTAGGTACGATTATGGCCTTTCCCGGAAGCATGATTGGTGCCTTTTTATGTGGCGTCATCTTTAGCAAAACAAAGAATCTTTTTCTCACTAGCCTGGGTGAAATAGTTGGAACCGGAATTCTAGGTGGGCTTGTCGCATGGCCACTCGCGATTTTATTTTTAGGAGAAAGTGTTGGAACGCTAGCCTTTTACGCTTACGTAATTCCTTTTCTTATTTCCACGATTACTGGAACAATCATTGCCGTTGGAATTATTAACATACTTAAACAAAATAATATCATCACCTGGCTAGAAAGGAGTGACCGATCAAATGATAGAGATTAATCATTTATGGGGAAAAGTTCGAGAAGCCAATCCACTTGTGCATACGATTAGTAATCTAGTCAGTGCCAATGACTGTGCTAACTTACTCCTTGCTGTGGGGGCAAGCCCAATCATGGCGAGCGCCATCCAAGAGATGGAAGACATTAGCCGAATTAGTCAATCAACAGTTTTAAACTTAGGCACACCCAATGATTCAAAATACGCTACTTGTACCAAAGCCGGCGTATATGCAAATAAATATTTCCATCCTGTGATTGTCGATCCCGTCGGCATTGGGGCGAGCCTTTATCGAAAAGAAAAAGTCACACAACTTTTAAATAAAGTTCAACCAACCATTATTAGAGCCAATGTTGGAGAAGTCCAAAGTTTGTTAGGGTCTAAAAGCCAAGCACGAGGCGTTGATAGTTTCGCTCAATCCCATTCTGATGATGGACAATCAGATGCCGTCGTCTTAGCCCAACAGTTGGATTGTGTTGTCTTGATGACTGGAAAAGATGACTTTGTTACCAACGGTACTCACTCTTACTTAATCGAAGGTGGTAGCTCAATTCTCACCAAAATTACCGGAACAGGTGATATGCTTTCTGTCCTATGTGGCGCTCTATCCAATGTGACTGACCCGCTAACAGCTGCGCTTAGCGCTTCCTATAGTTGGAAAGTCATAGGTAAACTGGTTAAAGAAAGTTCCGCAGGTTTGGGTCAAGCACACAGACAACTCTTCGATTATGCTAGTCAAATTGAACAAATTACCAAAATTCAACATACCGTGACGATTCACGAATCAGGAGGCCGTAAACATGTCAATTAAACCTGAACAACTCACCTTATATGCCATTACAGACCGAACTTGGTTAAATGGTGCTACCTTAGAAGACCATGTCAAAGAAGCTCTCGAGGGGGGCGCAACGATTTTACAGCTTCGAGAAAAGACTCTTTCTGATGCAGAGTTTCTTGAACAAGCTAAACGATTAAAACCTTTATGTCAGTCTTACAATGTCCCATTAATTATCAATGATCGCGTTGATATTGCCCTTGAAGCTGATGCTGATGGCGTTCACGTAGGTCAAAACGATATGCAAGCCGGTCAAGTCCGCGAAAAATTAGGCCCAAATAAGTTACTCGGTGTATCTTGCCGAACGGTTGAACATGCTTTAGCCGCTCAAGAGCATGGTGCTGATTACATCGGCGTTGGAGCTATGTTTCCCACTCAAACAAAGACTGATACTGAGCCCGTTTCAATTGAAACACTTAAAGCCATTTGTCAATCCGTAAACATTCCCGTTGTTGCTATTGGTGGCGTTACATTATCGAATGTTTCTCAGTTACAAGATACTGGTATTGCAGGTATTGTCGCCATCAGCGCGATTTTTTCTCAAGATGATATTCAAGAAGCGGCACACAATTTAAAAGAAGCTGTTTCAAACTTACTTTAAGGAGGTAACATGTATGAAAACTGTATTAACCATTGCCGGAAGCGATTCGAGTGGAGGCGCTGGAATTCAAGCAGACTTAAAGACGATGATTAGTCATGGGGTTTATGGCATGAGTGCGATTACTGCTTTAACTGCTCAAAATACTTTAGGTGTCACTGATGTCTTAGAATCAACGCCCGAATTTTTAGCTGCCCAGCTTGATGCTGTGTGCACAGATATTTACCCGGATGCGGTTAAAATTGGAATGGTCTCAAGTGCGCCGTTAATTAAAGTCATTGCGGATAAATTAAATGAGTACGACGTGCCTTTAGTCGTAGTAGATCCTGTCATGGTGGCAACCAGTGGTTCTACTTTGATGGAATCCGATGCTACGGAGACGCTGAAACAAGAATTACTCCCTATCGCGACTGTTCTCACACCAAATATCGAGGAAGCTGAAGCATTATCTGGCTTTAAAATTAAAACCCATGACGACATGGTCGCAGCTGCAAAGCATATTGGCGATACTTACCATTGTGCTGTCCTTTGTAAGGGTGGACACCGTCAAACGGATGCCAATGATGTTCTGTATCATGAAGGAAAGGTTCATTGGTTCGAAAGCGAACGCGTGGATAATCCAAACGCTCATGGAACAGGTTGTACTTTAGCAAGTGCTATCGCCTCTAACTTAGCGAAAGATTTTGATTTAATTACTTCTATTGAACGCGCAAAAGCTTATTTAACGAACGCATTAAGAGCAGGACTTGATTTAGGTAAAGGTTCTGGGCCTTTAGACCACGGCTTTGATATCCATTCTAAATACAGTGAGATGAATAATCATGACCGTATATGAGATGAAATTAAACTCAGAACCTTTTGATATGATTAAACAGGGACAAAAAACGATTGAACTCCGTCTAAATGATGAAAAGCGTCGCTAAGTTCAAGTTGGTGCTCAAATGATTTAACACAAAAAATTCAGGCGGATGTAATTGCTTTACATCCGTTCCCTTCTTTCGAGGAACTATATCAGGCTCTTCCTTTACTAGAATGTGGCTATACTTCTAATAATGTGGAGGCTGCTTCTCCAGAAGATATGGAAGCTCATTATTCATTAGAGCAACAAGCGCGCTATGGTGTTCTTGGGATTGAAATTAGTTTGCCTGATCATCTTTCTTAACCTTGCTCAGCTCCTATATATTTTCTGTTATAATATCTAAACAAAGGAGTTGTTTGCTTTTCCATGTTAACGATCATTATTTTAATTTTAATCGCCCTCTTGGGCTACACCCTTTTTCATCAATTCAATGCTTTTCGCCAGATACAAATTCGCGAGAATCATCAGCGATTATTTTATGCAACGCCTGTAATTATTGCGATTGTATTTCTTGAGGTAGGATTCGAATTTGGTGAGACTTTTATTCAATACGCCTTATTTATTTTAATCGCTATTAATTTTGTTGCGATTCCTTTTACGTCAGGCCTTTCAAATGATTTTATCTATTATAAGTCAAATAAAAGAGGCATCGCCGGTTTGATTCCTAAAAGTAAAGCTTTAACCGACGTTATCGGGAGTCAGATTGAAAAAGAGGATGATTATTTTACTGTTGATTTTTCTTTTGAAAAGGAGATTATCAGTTTACGTTTTTCAAATGAACAATTTGACGCTGTACATCAAATAATTTCACGTACATAAAAAGCCAGGCACTCGCCTGGCTTCTTTTATGAGAATAAATTTGAGAGTAAACCTAAGAAATTGTGCACCCCGGCCATAAATAAAAACATCGTGACCGGTTTAAATATCAATTGGATGATGACCATTCGCTTGTAAGTCAAATCACTTAAGCCACTGATCATGATGAATAACTCATCCGGCAATCCTGGTACTGCAAGCACCACCGCAAGTATCCACTCAATGTAATAACCTCTATCTAAATAACTCAAACCTTTTTCAACTAATTTTTCATCTAAAAAAGCATATAAAATTGGCTGCCCGAAGCGTTTCGCCAACCAAAATAATATCAATGACCCGAGAAAATTCGCTGAAAACGCCAAAATAAAGCCCAGTAGTGGCCCAAATGCGGCATAAGCAATCACACTCCCGAGCCCGCCGGGAACGATTGGATACACGGTATTGATGATAGATAGAAGGAAAAAGACAATCGGTGCGAATGCCCCAGTTTTCTCGAGTCTTTCTTGAAGAATTTCTGGATGATTAAATAAGTCAATTTTGAAAAAATAGGCAAATATGATGAACGTAATCACCGCTCCGACAATGGCTACCCACTTTAACACTTGCTTATTTCTTTTGAAAAACATAATATCTTTTGACAGTGGTGCCATATCCATAAAACCTACCCTCTCTGATTGAAACAAATCGTCTTTTATTAACTTTACAGTATTATATTTATAGCTAAACTTCATAGGGCTAAAGGACCAAATTTTATCATCCGCCCAATAAAAAAAGAGAGTCACGCTCTCTTTTCGCTATAATAAACATATCATAAATCATCAGATATTTTTAGGGTGAATTCGGAAAAAAAATGGCCATCCGGGTAGGAATGGCGGGAGGTTGGGTTTTATATTAATAATCTATACCTTCTACAAGAACTTTATGTACAAGTAAGACTGGAACTGTCTTTGTTCCGCCCATAACCGTGTCATAAGTATATAATCCATGAAGTGTTCCATATAAATCAATATCATCACCGTCCATTAATCGACTGTCAGGAAGCGTAGGAAAAAAGACAAAGTAAGCTGTATCTAGATCGTCGTTACGCATCACTAAACCATATGCCATATCTAAGTCTTCCGCTTCGTCATATTGTTGCACCGTTGCATAAAAGGTATGTTGAACGTCAGTCATACCATTACGTTCACGCATAATATCTTCATATTTAATAATTTCATAATCACTATCTTTATATTCTTTCGCAGTACCTAACACAATTTCCTGATATTCGTCTTTGATTGCTTCTGCAACATCATCCATTGAGGTAGCTACAGCTTGAGCACTAGTAGGTGAGAGGGTTAATAACGATAACATGACAAATGAAACGAGTAGTTTTTTTAGCTTATCCATAAAATCTCTCCTTATTCATAAATGTTATTTATATTATACCAAAGACTGTCAGGTTAATCAATGAACCGCTTACATAATTAGACTTTTAAAAACCAGACCCAGTTAGAGTCTGTTTTGGTTCTACAATCTATAAAACTGCTTCACATTTCCTGCCTTCAACAAATCCTCCACGGTCTGCGTCTTCGAATACATCGTTAAAGCGTGGATGACATAAGCAGCAGCTCGCGCATCTTCAAGAGCATTATGATGATTAAATTCAAATTTTATTTGCTGGCATAAAGATTTTAAACTGAAACTTGAAAGCTTTCCGCGCCATAAATTACGGGCCAACTGACAAGAATCAAAATAATCCATGCCTAACTCCGGGAGTCTGAATTTTTCATTGGCTGATCGAATCACGCCTCGGTCAAATTGAGTGTGACTCACAACTGGCGCGTCTCCCACGAATTCTTGAAACCGACCAATAACTTCATGATACGCCGGTTTTCCTTGAACTTGTTCGGGTGTTATTCCGTGAATACGAATATTGTTCGGTGCAAAAGATGTCAGTGGATCAATTAATTCATAAAAATGTCTAACCATAATTCCGTCAACAACTTTTACTGCCCCAAGCGAACAGGCTGACCACCGCTGACCGTTAGCTGTTTCAAAGTCAAATGCAACATATTCCATTGAATAACCCCTTCCTTATAATCTTAATCTCCATATCAGTATATACACTTCTTACCGCTCGTCAAGTCACAAGTTTTAAAATATTCCACTTGCTTATGCGAACATTTGTTCGTATAATAGACTCAAGGTTTTATCAAAAGGAGGATTATAATGGGAAACATTCAGTATGATAAAGAACCTAAATCTGACATAGCTTTCATTGATATGAAATCCTTTTACGCCAGCGTTGAGTGCGTGGAACGTGGGCTCCACCCTCTCTATACTTCTTTATGCGTGATGAGTCGAGCAGACAATGCGAACGGCTTGATCCTCGCCTCTTCACCAACGTTTAAAAAAGTTTTCGGAAAGGATAATGTAGGTAGAAGCTATGATTTACCTTTTAATATTCAGACACGACGGTTCAATTACTATGTCGCTAAACGACAAAATTTACCAATAAATCGTGAGTATGTTCGCTTTATTGAGAGTTGGGCACGAAAAACACTCATTGTTCCTCCAAGAATGAGCTTATATATTGAGAAAAATATGATTATTCATGACATTCTCCAAAATTATGCACCTAAGGAGGAAATTCTGCCCTACTCTATTGATGAAAGTTTCATTGATTTAACACGTTCGCTAGATTATTTTGCCAAGCGAAAAAATATCTCTCGCCGTGCTAAACTCGATGGAATTTCCGAACAAATTCAACGAGAAATTTGGAAAGCAACTGGCGTTTTTTCAACAGTCGGTATGAGTAACGCAAACCCTCTTCTTGCTAAATTAGCTCTGGACAATGAAGCAAAATACAACCCCAATATGCGCGCTAATTGGTCTTATGAAGATGTTGAAACGAAAGTCTGGAACATTAAAAAACTCACTGACTTTTGGGGAATCGGTCGGCGAACAGCCATTCGTCTTGAACGAATGAAAATTTACTCTATTAGAGATTTAGCTAACAGTAACCCTGAGCTACTCAAACAAGAGTTTGGTGTTATTGGTCTGCAACTCTGGTTTCATGCTAACGGAGTGGATGAAAGTGATGTGCGTTACCCTTATAAAGCCAAATCCAAAGGTTTAGGTAACTCACAAGTTCTGCACAAAGATTATTATAAGCAATCTGATATCGAACTCGTCTTAAGCGAAATGGCCGAGCAAGTAGCTATCCGTTTGCGTAAAGCTCATAAAAAGACAACCAGTGTGGCAATATCTGTTGGCTTCTCTCACACTGCTGAACGGTCATCCATTCATGTTCAAAGAAAAGTCGACCCCACTCAAAATACAAAAGTGCTCATCGGACATGTCATCAGTCTTTTTCGTTCAAAATATAATGGCGGTGCCGTTCGAAATATCGCTGTTCGCTATAATAATTTTGTCGATGAGAAATATGCTTTTATATCTTTATTTGATAATTTTGAACAAGTTGAGAAAGAAGAAACCCTTGAAAAAACAATTGATGATGTTCGCGAACGATTTGGCTTCTTATCCGTGCAGCGTGCAACCGTACTTAAAGAAAACTCCAGAAGTAAAGCGTGTAGCCAACTTATCGGTGGCCATGCGGCAGGTGGTGCTGGTGGCTTGGATGGGTTAGCATGACAGTTGATCGAAGCTATCTTCCTTACCGTTCTGCTCGTAACTACCAAGACCGGAAGATGGCAAAATGGATAGGATTTTTCCTATCAGAACACACCACCGCACTCACAACTGAAGTCGAGACGATTGATTTTAGCCAATCGCTCCCTTTAGGCGAGAAACTTCTCTTACTCAACCAATTATACCTGCAAAGGCTACCTGGTATTTTCCAAATCATACAAGACGAAAAGTCTAAAGAAATACGCGGGAAAATCGATTCCGTACAAGCAGATCAAGTTGGCGTGCAAAGTGAGGATGCTCACTACTTTATATCTATCAAACACATTATATCAATCAAATTAGAGGAGGAATTGGACGATGGATTCTAGAAACATACAGAATAGTAGTGTTCAATTCGATTATTTCAGCGAGAACTTTATGCGATTTGAACAAGATTTTAATGCTTATTCAAATTTGGTCATCCCTTTAACATTTATGGTCGATGACATTCTTTTTACTATGAATGAGTCGCAAACCAATTACTTTAAACTCCCCGCCATGAAATCAAAAGATAATAAAAATCATTACTTTATCTTCAGAGTGAAGATGCAAGAAAACAATTCGCAAGTCCGCATTTATGAATATATCCGACACACCTCACCCTTTTAAATGTCACTTTAATGCAGCTCAGCTTCTCATAAAAATAATATAAGCGACAAAGTATCTTATTATCTTGATACTTTGTCGCTTTTGTTGTGCTTTTCGGGGGTTGGGTCGGGAAGCTGCGGTGATTCGCCAGCTCGGGTGGACGAGCTGGTGGAGTTGGCCTGGATTCGCCAGCTCAGATGCGCGAGCTGGTGAAGTTCGACTTGATTCGCCAGCTCAGATGCGCGAGCTGGTGAAGTTCGACTTGATTCGCCAGCTCAGGTGCGCGAGCTGGTGAAGTTTGTCTTGATTCGCCAGCTCAGGTGCGCGAGCTGGCGAATCCTTCTGTTTCTGCATTTACAAATTATTTTTCTATCTACTATAAATACTTTTTATAAATTCCTTGTTATTTAAACTTGAATATGCTAATTTTAAGTTATCAGGAAACGTTTACAAAACCAGTTAAAATACTAGGAGGAATAGAAAATGGGTCAAACTTTTACTGTTGAATGGGAATGGGTAACGAAGTTTGTTAAAGATGTCTTTATGGCTTATGGGATTCCAGAAGAAGATGCGGATATTTGTACAGATGTGCTACTTGCGTCTGACCGCAAAGGGATTGAATCACATGGGGTAAATCGCTTTAAACCAATTTATCTTGATCGAATTAAGGCAGGTATTCAACATCCGGAGACAAATTTTGAAGTTGTTCGTGAAACACCGACAACAGCGGTTGTGGACGGACATGATGGGATGGGACAAGTGATTGGGTATAAAGCCATGCAGATGGCGATTGATAAAGCGAAAGAGTTTGGAATGGGTATGGTTGCGGTTCGAAACTCAACTCACTACGGAATTGCGGGTTATTACACAGATATGGCCGCAAAAGCAGGTTGTATCGGCATGACCGGAACAAATGCGCGCCCTTCGATTGCGCCTACTTTCGGTGTAGAAAATATGTTAGGAACTAACCCACTCACACTCGGTTTCCCAACCGATGAGGATTTTCCATTTTCATTAGACTGTGCGACTTCAATTAGTCAACGTGGAAAGATTGAATATTACGCACGTATTGGTCAAGATACACCTGCAGGAATGGTGATTGGTCGTGACGGAAAAGCAATGACTGACTCGCCTGAAATTCTAGAAGCGTTAGTTAATGGTCAAGCAGCGCTAGCACCACTTGGGGGTATCGGTGAAGAACTCGCTGGATATAAAGGTTATGGTTATGCAACCTTTGTAGAAGTATTATCAGCTGCCCTACAACAAGGAAACTTCTTGCATATGTTATCAGGTATTGGGGAAAATGGCGAGAAACAGAAATTCCATCTAGGACATTTCTTTATTGCTATTGATACCGAAGCTTTCGTTGGTTTAGACAGCTTCAAGAAGACAGCCGGAGATATCTTAAGAGCTTTAAGAAATTCAGAAGTGGCGCCAGGTGAAGATCGCATTTATACTGCCGGTGAAAAAGAACACCTTGTGTGGTTAGAGCGTAAAGATACAGGCTTACCTCTAAATGAAGGGGTGCAACAAGAAATGATCGCTATTCGCGATGAATTAGGCTGGACAGATTACAAATTACCAT
The DNA here is from genome assembly GCF_042652985.1 of Ruoffia tabacinasalis. NCBI lineage: Bacteria > Bacillati > Bacillota > Bacilli > Lactobacillales > Aerococcaceae > Ruoffia > Ruoffia tabacinasalis. The sequence goes on from NZ_JBHSHQ010000035.1 coordinate 74,666, forward strand.
TTGAATAAACACTAAAGAAGGGGAGCATGGGTTGCTCCCCTTCTTTTTATAAACTCAAATTTTTTAAAGAGACTGCTAAATCTTCGACAGCCATTTGACCGGGAGCAGATGCTTTTCCTAAAGAACCGAAAGTTGCTGCAGAGCCAAATACTTCACCAGATAAGCGACTAATCATGCCCAAACTACCCATAGACATTGTTATTAAAGGTACTTTGGTAAATTGCTGACGCCGATGAGTGGCTTTTAAAAGCGTTAAAACATCTTCGGGCGTTTGTGGCATAACAGCTATCTTGCAAATATCTGCCCCTTTACTCTCCATCAACTCAAGACGACGAATAATCTCTTCCTCTGGAGGTGTTCGTTCAAAGTCATGATTACATAGCACCACATAAATCCCTTGACTGCGACACTCTTGAATAAGATCGTCTAACTTTTCTTCTGGGATAAATAACTCAATATCTAATAAATCAACGTGTCCTTCATTAATAATTTCTTGATAAAGGGCAACATATTGCTCATAAGATAGCTCGCGTTCCCCACCTTCTTCAAAAGTACGGAAGGTAATTAACAACGGCTTATTCACCAGTTGTTTAACTTCTTGAGAAAGTTCGCTCACTGCACCCGCCTTTTCCACATCTTCATAAAAATCAATGCGCCATTCCACTAAATCGCCTGATGACTTACTTGCATCTTTTGCCGCTTGAATAACCTCAGCCTGAGTTTTACCAACAATCGGTACAATTATTTTAGGTCTCCCTTGACCAATGGTTACATTATCTATCGTCACTCGCTTCATCTTCTGACCTCGCTTACTTGATGTAATTATCTCTACGTTTGATAATAGCTTATAAAGAAGTAAAAGGCTAAAAAAACCAATGAATCTTCATGAGATCCATTGGTTTTTAATGTTAAAATTATTATTTAGTCGCATTGCGAACACTATCCGCAACAACCTCAGCTACTTTAGGGTTAAAGGCATTCGGGATGATATTCTCCACACTTAATTCTGCCTCCGGAATCACACTCGCGATTCCTTGAGCGGCAGCAATTTGCATTTCATCTGTAATATCACTTGCGCGAGCATCTAAGGCACCACGGAAAATACCTGGGAAAGCTAGAACGTTATTGATTTGGTTAGGGAAATCACTACGCCCCGTTGCGACAATAAATGCGCCCCCTTCTTTCGCTTCGTCTGGCATGATTTCTGGAGTTGGGTTAGCCATCGCGAAGATAATTGGCTTTTCATTCATCGTTGCAATCCATTCTTTCTTCAACACACCTGGCGCTGATACACCAATGAAGACATCCGCATCTTTAACGGCTTCTTGTAAATCCCCTTTCAAGTTGTCAGGGTTTGTTAAACTCGCTAAGTCTTTGTGACGCTCATCTAAAGCAGGATCATCTTCAGCAATCATACCGTCGATATCACAGACGATAACATTTTTAGCGCCTGCGGCTAACATTTTCTTAGCGATGGCCGTTCCAGCAGATCCACCACCATTAATGACGATTTTTGCTGACTCGATTTTCTTATCAACAACTTTCAATGCATTGTATAAAGCACCTAATACGACAATCGCTGTCCCATGTTGGTCATCGTGGAATACTGGGATATCCAATTCTTCTTTCAAACGTCTTTCAATTTCAAAACAACGCGGTGCAGAAATATCTTCTAAGTTAATTCCACCAAAAGAAGGAGCAATTGCTTTAACATGTGAGATAATCTCTTCAACATCTTGTGTATCTAATGAAATTGGAACAGCGTCCACATCTGCGAACGCTTTGAATAAAGCAGCTTTCCCTTCCATCACTGGAATCGCAGCTTCAGGTCCGATATTTCCTAGTCCTAATACAGCTGATCCATCAGTGACAACTGCGACTAAATTACGTTTCGTTGTATATTTATAGACATCTTCTTTATTCTCCGCAATCGCTGAACTAACTGCCGCCACACCTGGTGTGTATGCTACGGATAATTCTTCCATATTTGTAATGGATACTTTAGGATTAACCTCAATCTTCCCGCCTAGTTCCTCGCCTAATCTAAGTGCTTCTTTCCTTACGTCCATGTTATATTGCTTCCTTTCTATAATTGAACTCTACTAATTACCACTCTGCATTCTCAAGTTCCCACTCTGTCCAAGGATACGGTGCTACTAAAATCTCCTCGCCTGTTTCAGGATGTGTGACTGTTATCACAGTTGTTGTTAAATTATTTTGATGCCTAAAACCCTCCACATGAAAATACCCATTACTATCAGCTACGGCATTTTCCATAGTTGTAGCATAACCATTTAGATGTGTTACTTTCACTTCAGCATTCGGGTAAGTATAACCTTCGACATATCCTTGATCCACAAAATATCTTTCAAGCGTTAAGTAGCCTGACTCATGTTCGAGTGCTGTTGGACGATATTGGTAAATACCTAATTCCATCTCATACACATTCTGACCATTCTCATTCAATACTTTTATCGTTGGTGGAGTTCCGATAGCTGCCTTAGCATCTAATGTGAAATAACCAGATGAATCAGGTGTCGCAGCAAAAACCTCTGACATCTCATCTGTGAAAACATTTTTTGTTGTCACTTCAACAGAATAATCTGGGTTAATATAACCTGAAATAATTCCCTCTCCATGAAAGACCGGTTCGATCGCAATCGTTTCGCCATCTCCAACTGATGTAAGGACCCAGGCTACAGGTGGAACATCCTTGCGTCGCGGTGAAAGCATGCGCCAATCATGTGCTAAACTCCAATCAGACGACGCACTAGATTCTGTATTGCCTGTGAGTTCCTCATAAGTTTCACGAGTCGTGTATTCAGCATACTCACCTACAGGTTTTTCTAAATCCCATTTAATCATACTTAAAGTGCCATACTTATTGTAGAAGAAATAAAAAACATAATCTGTACGATGTGCAGATAGTTCTTGAACGACCACTGCTGTATTTACATTTATATCTCTTGCTATCTCATCTGATGGATAGACCGCGAATGTTTGAGTAGCATTATCTTCTAAACGCCCATTAAATTCCCTAATCGATTTAACATGTGTAGCGTAGGCATTATATTCATTCTCGTAAATGGTTGGCTGCCCACCATTTTTCTTAACAATAAACTTCTCTTTACCCTCATGATAAAAGCGCATTTCCTCAGGTAATTCCGAAAAATCAACCGCATATGGATATAAATCCGCTTCATCACTCTCGTCCGTTTGACTATTCAAGTAATTAGTTAAATACTCAACTAGCTCAAGTGATTGTCCGGTAGAATGATTCCCGTCAATTCCGTAACTCGATAATGATCTCGTTTCTCCAGTTTCTAGAATCCTCGCTTCTTCCTCACTCAAATATGCATCCACTTCTTCATAAGAAAAATCTTGCGTAATCCCCATCATAAAACTTTCAATGACCTCTTCACGCTGCCTCTCAAGTGATTGAGCATGTCCAACTTCTCCCATAGAAATGAAAAAAAATAAACTAAACCCCACCATCAGCTTCATCAATCTCTTCATCATCGCTACCGTCCTTTATGTGTATTGGCATAAATATTATATATAGTTTTATTATAGCATGTTAGGAAGCGCTTTAATAAATTAAATGCAAAAAAGAACACAGAAACTAATTTAACTTAGCTTACCGTGTTCTTATGAAACCACTCTTTTATTTAATTACATTACCAGTCTCTTTATCAAAAAAGTGTGCTTTGTTCATATTAAATGATACTTCTAAAGTACTACCTGCTTCGTGGTGATCACGCGAATCAACGACTGCTATATACTCTGTTCCAAAAACATCTAGATATAATATAGATTCTGCTCCAGTTAATTCAGAAACTAATACTTTAGGTTTAAGAATAGATTCAGATGCATCTAAGGCAACTTGTTCTGTTTGAATATCTTCAGGTCGTATACCAAATAAGATTTCTTTACCATCATAGCCTTGTTTATCTAATAAGTCTCTCATAGGTTTATTCACCTGTATCACTAAACCATTATGATCTATGACTTTCCCGTTTTGGTAAGTTAGTTCAACAATATTCATCGCTGGTGAACCCATAAAGCTAGCTACAAAAGCATTATTTGGTGAATTGTACACTTCAAACGGTGTTCCAATTTGTTGGATGACACCCGCATTCATAATGACAATTCGGTCCGCTAAAGTCATTGCTTCAGTTTGATCATGCGTCACGTAAATCATTGTTGCGTTTAATTCATTATGTAATTTCGCAATTTCTTTTCTCATATGAACACGAAGCTTAGCGTCTAAGTTTGATAGTGGTTCATCCATTAAAAATACTTTAGGATCTCTCACTACAGAACGACCTAAAGCAACACGTTGTCGCTGCCCACCTGAAAGAGCTGCAGGCTTTCTATCAAGTAAATCAGTGATTTGTAGTAGTTCCGCCGCATGCTCCACTCGTTCTTTAATTTCATTCTCTGGTGTCTTTTTAAGCTTCAATCCAAAAGCCATGTTATCAAATACAGACATATGTGGATATAGTGCATAGTTTTGAAATACCATCGCTATGTCTCGATCTTTAGGCTGACTTGTTTCTATACTTATTTTATCTACAGTTTGATACTTTTCATTTCCAACCGCACAAACAAATTTTGTGCCCCCTGCCTCAATTGCCCCATATAACATTTAACTGCCTCCTCGTAATTTGAAACGTTTCATATTTTCGTTATAAAATATTTTTTCTCGATGTCAAGAACTTTTTGTAAGGGCTTTTATAGAATTTAAAAAATAATGCCGTTGAGTCTTTATTAAACTAAACAGCATTATTTCAACCTCTACCCCATCACCCTCACAACATTCTCCACCGTTCGGCTAATATTCTCCGAAGCCTTATCAATCAACTCTTCCAATGAACTCGCTCCAGGAGCCGTTGGAAACACGGCATCAATCCCTTCGGGATATAGCTCCTCAATACCTTCACCGATCTTACCAACCACAGCAATGACTTTTGCATCTGGATTAATTCCTTTCATCGCTTTCGCAACTCCGTAAGGTGTCTTACCAAATTTTGTTTGAAAATCCATCGCACCTTCACCGGTAAAGCACACATCTACTCCCTTGGCCTTCTCTTTAAAGCCAGAATACTCAAGGACAATATCAATGCCTCGCTTCATCTCTGCTTGGGTAAAAGCCAAGAGCCCTGCTCCCAAGCCACCCGCTGCACCCGCACCAGGAATATCCATCACTTCTCGTCCGAGACATCGCTCAATGACTCGTGAATAATGTTTCAAATTCGCATCTAAAATATCAATAACTTCTGAAGACGCGCCCTTTTGTGGTCCAAACACACTCGAAGCCCCATTCGGCCCACATAACGGATTCGTCACATCTGAAGCAACGATAAAGGAAACATCTTTTAATTTAGAATGAACTCTTTCCGTCGAAATATAATCAAGTTGGTCCAAGGCGCCTCCACCAAAGCCAATGTCCGATCCGTTGAAGTCAATCAGTTCGTACCCTAACGCTTGTGCCATCCCAGCACCACCATCATTTGTAGCTGATCCACCTAATCCTAATATGATCTTAGTAATTCCCGCTTCAATTAATAATTTTATCAATTCGCCCGTTCCGTAAGTCGTTGTCACAAGGGGGTTTTGAGTTACTGAATTTACATGGTTCAAACCGCTCGCTTCCGCCATCTCTATGACGCCGGTTACACCATCACCCAGTATGCCGTAGTGAGCCTCAACCGCTTTACCTAAAGGTCCTGTCACTTCTGCCTTTAATAGTTTGCCCTTGGTCGCATCAACTAAAGATTGTACAGTCCCTTCACCACCATCTGCCATAGGTAATTGAACCAACTCAACTTCCGGCAAGACCCGCCGAATCCCAGCTTCCATCGCTTGGCACACTTCTAACGCTGTCAAACTTCCCTTATAGGAATCTGGTGCAAGTAATATTTTTTTCATCACAAATCCCCCTTTTTTAAATGTGTCTCACTCTATATAATTTTATCTTAAAGGGTCTGGGGTCATTTCACAACAGATTTACTTTTCAAAATGCTCCTCGCTAAATTAGAGTAAGCAAACACAAGATAATAAATTTGTATTCTCTCCATATTATTTCTAAACTAGAGGTAGAGTGAGCGCTCTAAATTAGAGGAGGAATAGTATGATTGGCCTATGTTCAGTTACATTTCTCGATAGAAAAGTTGAAGAAGCATTCGCCTTAGCAAAAGAAGCGCAATTAGACGCTATTGAATGGGGAAGAGATACTCATGAGCCCGAAACCAATATAAAATACGCGCAAGAAGTCGCCCAGATGATGAATGCCGCTGGTTTAAAAACGATATCCTAAGGAAGTTATTACTCATTTAGCTATTTCCAGGAAATTGAACCCTTTCTAGGCACAACCAAAGCCTTATATGCACCGCTCTTTCGTATCTGGGGAAGAGATAGAGGATCAAATGATGCCGATGAAAAATACCGCCAACAAGTCATCGAGGATGTTTCGATTTACGAAAGTTTGTGCAATTACTATTTTATGATATTGAAGATGGTCCTCGTATCGGAGTTACAACCGTTGGAGTTCTAGAATCTTCTGATGGTCTATTCTTTAAGGATAGAATAACAATCAAGTATTAGACCCTTATGAAGACTGGCGATTGAATACAGCTGAACGTATTAAAGATATCTTATCAAAACTAACGATGGATCAAGATGAAGACTTTCTATCTGAAGTCTCAGGAGAAAGTTACGCTTACCAAAATGGTGATGGTAATTACTACGAAGCAGGATTTAAATTAACTTATGAATAGTATGAAATATAGATCATTGAATAGAAAAACAGCCCTGGCTTCGACTGAAGACAGGACTATTTTTTAGGTATTTATAAATTACTCTTTCATCAATGCATCGTCATGCCACCAGTCACATTAATCGCTTGCCCAGTCAAATAAGACGCTTCATCTGACGCCAGAAACGCAACGACTCCCGCTACCTCTTCTGGTTGCGCTGTACGACTCAATGGCACTTGCGAACAATCTTCTTTGTAGATTTCTTCTGCGGTCATACCTCGAATCTTCCCGCCATCCACGCGCTCACGGTGTTTCATGCTTGTCTCTACAATCCCCGGGCAGACTGCATTCACCAAGATATTTTTCGGAGCAAATTCAATAGCAGCAGATTTTGTTAAACCGATTACCGCATGTTTAGAAGCAACATAACCACTTAAACCACGGTACCCGTTCTTTCCAGCTTGTGACGAAATATTAATAATCCGCCCGCTTTGATTACCCGCAACTAAATGATTCGCAAAGACTTTTGAAACTTCGTATATGGCAAACACATTCAACTCAAACATATCGCGCCAATCTTGTAATTGACTGTCGATTAAGTAATCCATTCTGGAGATTCCTGCACTATTGACGATAATTTTTGGGACACCGTATTTCTCAACCAGTTCATCGCTCCAAGTTTTTAGCTGATCTAGATCAGTTAAATCAAAGACTTCTTTAATCTCATTCGCATTGTCTGCTTCCCCGGTATGAACTCGGTCCACATTAATTACTTTGTGTCCTTTTTCTAAGAAGCGCTTCACACACGCCTGCCCTATCCCAGAATTCCCACCTGTAACTAGCACTAATCCTTTCGCCATGAATCACCTATCCTTTCCTACATTCAACACGGCTTAACCTTCTGCAGATGCTCCCTCAAACACTGGGATAATTGAATTTCCAAAGTGCTCTGAGATAAAGTCCGCCACATTGGGTTGTTGGTATGCTTCGACAATTTGTTGATAAACTTCATTATCTTTATCCTCAGCTCTTGCCACAATAATGTTAATATACGGTTGCAGTGCTTCCTCTTCTGGATCAATTTCTATAGCGAAGATCGCATCTTGAACAGGATCAATCCCGAAATCAATGGCTAAATCACTGTTAGTAATCCCAGCAGCAGCATCAGGTAAAGCTTGTGGAATGATGGCTGGATCCGTTTCAACAATATCTAAATTTAATGGGTTTTCAATAATATCAATGACTTCGGGTAAGTGCCCTTTGTCTGGATCCAATTTAATCACACCCGCACTCTCAAGCACTTTTAAAGCTCGCCCGCGGTTGGTTACGTTGTTCGGAATTAAAATTGTATCCCCATCTTGTAATTCTGACAAATCAGAAATATTTTCTGAAAAAACGTTCATTGGACTTAAATAAGTATCCGCGATTACTTCAAACTCATACCCTTTATCAGCGGTTTCTTGTTCTAAGAATGCATTATGTTGAAAAGCCGTTAAGTCTAAATCCCCATCTGATAAGGCTCTATTAGCATAAACCCCATCCGTAAAGCTCACTAATTCGATTTGGATTTCCTCACCTAGATTTTCTTGTACAATTTCCCAAATGGGGTCATTTGAATCCCCAACCACGGCTACTTTCACAACTGTCTGTGCTTGTGTTAAAGACGGTAATAAGACAGCAAATGCGACAAGTAAGAACAGTACTTTTTTAATTATTTTCTTCATAATTTATCCCTCTTTCGATTCATAGGCGAATGACAAGTCCGTAATTTCAGTTAACACTTGATAATAATTTTGACTATAATAGCGAGCCATCGGCAAGTTTTGGTCTAAGAAATTACCGCAATCGCGTGCTGTGGCTCCAGGAATCTCATCCTCAAATTCCGAGATAAATTTAAAGGTCGCTTGAAGTAAAGAAAGCACCTCTTGCGGTTCAACGGCATCCGTTAAGATTAAGTAAAAGCCCGTCCGGCACCCCATCGGTCCGAAATAAATGACTTCATCTTTAAACGTTGGGTCATTACGTAAATAAGTCGCTCCCAAATGCTCAATCGTATGAATTTCTGCCGTATTCATTACCGGTTCAAAGTTTGGTGCCGTAAAGCGTAAGTCATAGGACTTTAATCCACGATCTCCCACCTGATCTTCTCTTGATAAATATAGTCCTGGTTTCAAATTTAAGTGATCCACTGTAAAGCTTGCGATTTTTTCCATTTGTACATTCTCCTATCTTTTTCGTTAAAATAATTCTCTAAGATGGTACTCATATAAAATTCTGGCCAGAACATTATATTAAGTAAATTTTTAAAATTGCTAAAAAAAAATACCCATCCCTTTATCTATCAATACTTTGATAAATAAAGGGACGGATACTTCCGTGTTACCACCCTTGTTTATGCCTGTCTCACAACAAACACCTCAACAATTCCGCTTTTCTGCTGAAATCTGGCAAGATATCGGTTGCTTCCCGTTCGAATAGCGTGAACCATTCAAAAACTCAGAGCTCATCTTCACTGCCTCTATCATGGACCCTTTCTCACCAACCGGGCTCTCTTGACCTGATTTCATCAGCTACTCTTCTCTTCAATGTAAAATATATATTAAAAATATGATAATCACATGAGTGATTGATTAGATTTTATCACCCGTTCCAATATAAGTCAAGCGGCGATCTCTACAACATATATAAAAACACTCTCCACAAAAATTGGGAAGTGCTCTATCATAATATTCAAGCAAGTAAATCAACCTCACTACATTAAAGTCTTGATAGATCTTTCTTACTTTTGAATCCGCTAAGAGCGCGTGATGAACTTGGTGAAGGCTAACGCCAAGCCACCTGTTCCCTTCCAAAAGACTCATGCCTTGATCTGTTAGAAAAACATCCTAGCCTACATAACTTATTCCCTTTTTTTGAACCCCGTTATCAGGATGGGCCCCATGCCAAGTCACTGTACCATCGGTTGGAATCATAGCACCCCCACCTAGCGGACCCGTTATCGGGTCAACTGCTACACTTAAGCCATGAAGACGGAAATTATCTGCGGGTGCAGATATATTTGTCCCCACCCTAAAGACAGAGGCTGCTATGAATACTTTCTGGCTTGTCTGATCAATCATTACAAAAGCCATCGGCATCAATGCCTTTCTTAACAACTTATGTGATATACCCATCTACTCCGCCCCCTCTTTAATCATCAAATTTCGTAAAACTTGTGACTCGCTAAATTCATTATACGCTTTATTGAACCACTTATAACTTTGTTGTTCCAACATTTTCATAATTCATATAACTAAGACGCTCACAGGCAAATTGATACTTGTCCTATCAATTAAATTTCATTGAAATGAGCAGTCAACTCAAATAAAAAAACTTCCCGCAATCGCGAGAAGTTCTTCCTATTTCAATTAAGCACTCAACACATCTGACTCTAATAGCCAACCTAACACGGTCCCATTATCCGCTAATAGAAAAGCTTTTTGCATTACTTCTTTCGTTTCAAATACATCAAAAGCCTTGCCTTTGACCCAAGTCGCCATCCGCTCACCGGTCTGCCAAGTGGTCGCATCGGTCGATACAATCACTTTCTCATTTCCTTCACTTCCAGCAAACCAGTCTGCATCTAACTTCTTCAACACACCCGGATTGGCTTTATCAATCCCTACTCTTCGCGCTTCCATGCGTTCTAAGTATTTGGAGTAGCCTAAAGCAGCGTAGTCATACTTGGATCCACCAACCTGAAACAGCCCTTTGACAGCCTCTTTGAAGTTCGTTTGACCACTCACTTTATATATCCCACCGGGTCGCAGTAAATATATCCAGTCTTCAAAGAAATCCTCCTCCGATGCATAGCGAAGATAGTAACCACCTTCGCTCTTAGGACGTGGACTGCCTTTTGCTTTCTTAATATCAGGGTTACCGACATAGCTGGCTGACCAAGTCATCCCGCCCCAATTATGATCTAATTTTGCGACATTGGACTGACCCCAAACCCCTTCAAAATGCAACATAACAATAAGTAGACTTGGTAAAATTTGATACTGCTTTGATAAGGCGAGTAACTTATCCAAATGTGCCTTCGATAACTGACCACCTTGATATATTAGAGCAGCTTCTGACACAACTACAGTCGGCATCTGAATTTTATCTACAAAGACTTGATTGACCTTACTTTGCACAAGTTTAAAGTCATAACCCGCAGCAGCGAGTTGAGCCATTCTTGCTTGGCCGACACCCCATTTTCCTGCGATAACTTCTTGAACCAACTCATCAATGGTCTTCTTCACTTCACCGACCACTTGATACTTCGGTCTAGCGTAGCCCATAATGCGCTTATCATTCCATTGAAAAGTATTCCGCTTCACTTTGGCTTGGCTATTACCCTCGATAGTCGTGACCTGGTTGTTCTCAACCGACTCAACAAACCCAATGTGATCAGCCCAACCATTCCCATCCCAATCAAAAGTAATAATGTCACCCACTTTAGGAAACTGTCTTCCTAACCAAATCCCTTTCGCTTTGAAGATGTTGATATGACGTTGGACACCACACTCTCGCCCAATCAAATCACTCATCCCAGCCTGATCGGAAACAACCGTTACAAACACGTCACACCAATCATCAGTCAACTTGACCTGATACCCCATCGGGATGGGGCGTATTGAATTATAGGCTGCAATTAAATTATTGAAGGTGTTCGTCCCCTCACTCACACCAATATAACTTTGTGCGACTTTAAGCAACGTCTGTACTGTGGCCATTCCCGTCACCTCCATTGTAATATTTACTTGAAATTTGTAAGATCGTCCCGAGAAAAACGGCGAATAAGTTAATGGTCGAAACGAGTATTTCCACATCCGCATAGCTATACAACTCTCCCAAACCTTGGAAAAGTACCGCCACAGCTGGTAAAACCACTAAGACAAACCACTTCAGTAAATCATACGTTCGATTAGTTAAACGCATAAGAGGTCAGCTCCTTTACTTGATTCGACAACGATATCTGTTCCATCTCTAAGGTATGAAGCTTCATATCATGGTTATTGACCCGTTGGGTTAAATCACTTAAACCATGTTTATTCGCTTCCAGCTCTGTTTGCATCGTATCTAGGCGGTTAATTAGATTTTGAATCGAAGTAATTAAACGAATCATCTTGGAGATGAGCGTTATTACCGTAATCATTGCCCCAGCCAAACTACCTAATTCAATCACAGACATGCCTTTTCCTCCTTTTTCGCAAAAAAATAAGCCCCGCTAATAACTATAGCGAGGCGTTGGGGGTGCGCTGCGATTAAGCAGCGTAAATGTCTTCAACCGTACGACGAACGTAGCGAGCTCCTACTGCTTGCGCGTAAGCATCACCATTCTCATTAACAAAGATTTCAGCGCCAGCAATTGCGTCCAATGCTGCTTGAGCCTCTTGTGCTGTTAGGCCCAACTTAGGGTTACGAAGTGTGACCTTTTTGTTTGATCCTGCTTCGTCTTTGAATAACAATTCTAAATTATTTGTTTCTTCCATTGTGTATACCACCCTTCTTTTCACTTAAGCATCTTCATCTGACACTATTTACGCAAACGCGAATGTGTGAACCGCTTCTACCGTTGCGATTGGCTCCTCAATCACACTTTGCAGTGCATTGCGAACAGCCTCAACATCCTCTACTGGCGCATCCTGAGTTAAATCATTCAACGTCACCGTTGTCTTCTTCTCCGTCACCGGATTAATCGCAGTAAGCTTTAAGCTTGCTGATAGGAATTCTTTGTTCATCGTACCCCTCCTCGTTTTTGTTTGTAAGTAAAACAACTTACACCCCTATAAACGTATTTTTTAGAAAAAGTGTCACCCCTATTTTGGGAAAATGTTAAAAATCCCTCAAACTTATTTATTTATCATTATTCTAATTATTTATTAATTGTAAGCTTTATCATTGACTTATTTTTAGAAAGTGCTAAATTGAAAGAAATATTATTTAGAAAAGGATGAGTGTTGAGAATGAAATTAAAAAGGAAAGTTGTATCTCTTTTTGTTAGTGCTTTGGCCTTAGGTAGCGTGTTTTCTAGTGTTCCTGTTTCTGCTCAAGATGCACCAGAGGTGGATCCTTCTGTTGAACAAACATTAAGTATCGCAACTAATGGAGAATTATCGACTTTAGATAGTGCATTATACAATGATGTCCCTACATCAGATATGATCGGTCAAATCAATGAAGGGTTGTACCGCGTAACAACGGGGAGTGAAGTTGAATTAGGTCAAGCTGAGGATGTTGATGTTAGTGATGATGGTCTCGTTTATACATTCACACTAAGAGATGGATTAACTTGGAGTAATGGAGATCCTCTCACGGCGCATGACTTTGTGTATAGTTACCAACGTTTGGTTGATCCTAATTCAGGTTCAGTTGCTTCAACGACGGTTGAAATCTTTAAAAATGCTGCAAGTATCCGAAACGGTGACATGGAACTGGATGAATTGGGCGTCGTAGCCTTAGATGATTTAACACTAGAAATTACACTTGAATATCCAGCGCCTTACTTACCAAAGCTGCTAACAGGAAGTCGATTCTTACCAGTTAGCAAAGCTTTCGTAGAAGAAGTGGGTAGTAGCTATGCTACTTCGTCAGAAAACCTTGTAAGTAATGGACCCTTCACATTAGAAAACTGGAACGGTTCAAACCTCGAATGGAATCTAGTGAAAAATCCTAACTACTGGGATGCTGATAATGTTTACTTAGAAGATGTTCTTGTTCAAGTAGTGAAAGAAACAGGTACGGGAGCTGATTTATTTGATGCGCAACAACTCGACTATGCTGTCTTAACAGATGACTTTGTACAACAATATGCTGGAAGTGAATTTTTCTACTCCGTACCTAAATCTACTGTTGGATATCTAAGTTATAATACAACTAGAGAAGCTACTGGTAACGCGAATATCCGTCGTGCTTTGTCACAAGCATTCGATAAAGAATTATATGCAGAATCGGTTATTCAAGATGGTTCAACACCATTAAATGGTTTAGTACCTGTCGGATTTGATGTGAGTGAAGACGGGGTTGATTTCCGTGATGAGCAAGGAGATATCTTAGTTTATGATGTCGAACAAGCTCAAGCAGATTGGCAAGCGGGACTTGATGAGTTAGGTGTGGATTCATTAGAACTTGAATTATTAACATCAGATGTTGACCTATCAGGTCGTACGGCTGAATATTTACAAGCTCAATTACAAGAAAACTTACCTGGTTTAACATTAACAATTCGTAGTGTCCCATTACAAAACCGTATTGAATTCCAAAGAAATCTAGAATTTGATATCTTCTATGGAACGTGGGCACCTGATTACCAAGATGCAATTAACTTTATTGAACAATATCGCACGGATGGCGGAATCAACTTTGCTGAATATTCAAATGAAGAGTACGATGCTCTCGTAGAAGCAGCACAGGTTGAATACGCAACTGATCCTCAACAACGTCGTGAAGCATTGCTAGAAGCTGAACGCATTGGTGTTGCAGAAGATGCAGTCACTGCACCGATTTACCAAGCTTCATCGTCATACTTACTAGATCCACGTGTTCAAAACTTTGAAGTCTATCCATTTGGTCGTACAATTAACTTACGTACAACTTATGTCACTGAATAACATGCCACAATAAAAGGTCGAACAAGGAGCTTAGCGCTCTTTGTTCGACCTTTTTTCTTGTTTAGATGTGATAAACCACTGGTTGATCTTGGACGAGTTCAATTATAGATAGTATGACATCACTCGCTAATTTCATTCTTTCCACGGTAACAAATTCGTATTGCCCATGAGAATTCTCAGACCCTTTAAATAAATTAGGTGTCGCAATGCCTTTAAAAGCGAGATGACTCCCGTCTGTTCCACCACGCATAGGGTTAATTCTCGGTGTCACACCAACTGCTGCGAAAGCTTGCTTCGCTAAATCAAATGATCTTGAATCATTTTTTATTATATTTCCCATATTTGCATATTGATTTGTAATCACACATGATATTCTTGGATAAGCATAAGTAGCGTTTTGTTCATCGACCCATTTCTTGATTTGTGCTTTTCGCTCTTCGAACTTATCAAAGTCATGATCGCGAATATTATAAATCGCAGTCACTGAGTTTAAGTCCCCAGTTTGACCTCCTAACATATAGTATCCTTCATAACCACTAGTAGTTTCAGGAGTTTCATTCGCTGGGATTTTTTGGTAAAACTTCGCTGCTTCCGCTAATGGATTTACCATGACATCTTTAGCTGCTCCTGGGTGAACACTCGTACCAGTAAAAGTTAAAACCGCTTGCGCCGCATTAAATGTTTCATAATCGAGTTGCCCAGTTCGTCCTCCATCAATGGTATAAGCAAATTCAACGGGCCATTTTTCTGCAATGAAGCGACTTGCACCAATCCCAATCTCCTCATCCGGTCCAAATGCTACCCAAATATCTCCATGAGGAATCTCAGGATTCTCGATAAGATGTTTCATCACCTCAACAATTGATGCCATCCCTGCTTTACAATCCGCTCCTAATAAAGTTGTTCCATCCGTTGTCACTAATGTTTCCCCAACATAATCTTTTAAATTGGGAAATTCTTTGACGGTCATTACAATATCTAACTCTTTGTTTAAGACAACATCTTTCCCATCATAATTGTAATGAACTTGTGGGTTTACATTCTCAGATGGGAAGTCAGCTGTATCTATGTGAGCCATAAAACCAATCGCTGGAATATCTTCGTCTGGTTGGTTGCTAGATACCTTAGCTGTGACGAAACCATCACGTTCATCATAGAATACCTCCTCTAGCCCTAATAAATTTAATTCGTTCTCAAGCTTCAGAGCAAATTCGACTTGTTCTGGTGATGAAGGGATCATATGTTTATTGGCTGGGTTACTTCGTGTATTAAACCGAGCGTATCGGATAAATCGTTCAAGTATTGTTGAGTACATCATAGTCCTTCTTTCTTTTCGTAATATAATTAAGATGTATTATAAAAGAACAAATATATATATTTCAACTTTTATTAAAAATAACTGAATAAAATTAAAAAACAAAAGCAGAACTATTGACTAACGCTTTTATAATTAGTACTATATCATTAATATTCCATGAGGAAATGCGACGAAGAGAAGAGTAATTTACTTAATTAACTTTATTAGAGAGTCTGGCTGGTGAAAACAGATAGTTAAAAGTGAATGAAGATGAACTTGGAGCATTCGAATGATTCAAATTAAATCGACGGGTGCGCCCGATAACGCGCAAAGTATTCATTGATACTTATTGAGCGATTACTTGTGAAAGTAATTCGGAACCTGGGTGGTAACACGATAAATTCGTCCCTTCTGTTAGAACATTTCTGACAGAAGGGCCTTTTTTTCATCGAAAGAGGTGATGGCTTTGGATGAAAAGACACTTGAAATTATTCTTGAGTACCAGGCTGATTACTTTCCAAAGTTATTTTTTAGCGACTCGCTTCTTGCCTGTGAAGAGGTTGGATCGGTGTAAACTTGGAATGGGCTTTTGTCAAAAATGATAATTATTGGGACGCTGAAAATGTATACCTTGATGTAGCTCACATATCTGTGATAAAAGAAATCGGAACTGGGATTGATTGATTCGAAGCTAGTGAACAGGAATTGATATTCTTCATACCCTTCCAAAAGCAAAGTTTGGTTACTTAGGTTTCAATACAGCTCGTGAAAACACGGGCAACATTGCTTTAAGACGTGCGATTTCTCAAGTCTTCGATAAAGAACTTTATAATTAATCGGATTGGAATACTGCCAAAGAAGAACTAGAATTTGATACAATAGACTTAGAACTACTTGTCTCTGATGATGACCTGTCGAGAAGAACTTATTCGTTCAGCTAAATATGACATCGTAAATGACTTAGATAGCCGTTGGGAAACTTTAATTGAAGCTGAAACACTAAGTATTAAAGAAGAAGTAGCTGTAGCTCCGATTTACCAAAGACCCAATCCTTTCTGGCTTACTCCAGAAGTAAAAGGCTTGAGAGTGTTACCTTTGGGTCGAAGTTATGATTTACGTCAAGTATATATTTCTGCTCAGTAGTTCAACGGACTTACGTCGCTAGTTCTTAAGATGTTGCTAGTGTAGTCAATTGTCAAATTGTATCATGATCGTATACCGATTCATGACACAGTTATATAATAGAAAGAGGTTTAGAATGACACAATATTTTCGTTATATATTACGAAGAGTTGCATTAATGGCAGTTACATTATTTATTATTATTTCTGTAACTTTTTTATTAGTGCAATTTTTACCAGGGTCACCTTTTGCCAACGAAGAATTATTAACTGAGACTCAACTTGCCTTATTATATGAAAAGTATGGATTAAACGAACCCATTCATATTCAATACTTTAATTATATAAGGAATGTACTCAAAGGAGACTTCGGTGTTTCCTTCCAGTTCAATAATATCCCTGTGACACAAATTCTTGCAGATAGAGCCGGACCTTCGATTCAGTTAGGACTCCAAGCGATGGTGCTTGGAACAACTGTGGGAACCATTCTTGGTATTATCGCAGCAGTTAAACAAAACACTTGGATTGATACTTTAACTTCAACGGTCGCTATTGGTGGGCGATCCGTGCCAAACTTTGTCTTTGCTGTATTACTTCAATTCATCTTTGCTGTTGTCTTAGAATGGCTACCGATTGCTTTTTGGCGCGATGGCTTCTTATCGAGCATCCTGCCGACGATTGCTTTAGCAATCTCACCGACGGCTGAAGCTGCCCGGTTCATTCGTACGGAGATGATTGAAGTGCTTAATAGCGATTATATTGAACTCGCCAAAGCCAAAGGTTTTTCAAGAATATATATTATCAGTAAACACGCGTTAAGAAATGCAATTATTCCTTTATTAACAATCTTGGGACCGGTAACTGCTAGTTTAATGACTGGATCACTCGTTATTGAGAATATCTTCTCCATTCCTGGAATTGGAGAACAGTTCACAAAGTCGATTCTAGTGAACGATTATCCAACTATTATGGGTGTGACAATCATGTATTCAGTTATTCTTGTTGTCATTATCCTCATTGTAGATATTCTTTACGGATTGATCGATCCTAAGATGCGTGTTACAAAAGGAGGTAAGTAAATGTCACATACAGAGATTCCTAATACAAACTATAATCAAAACATTTTAGAACACACAAAAGATATAGACGACTCACTATTTACAACAAAAGTTCAATTAGAATCTGATCGAAATGAGGAAATTGTCGCTCCTACACTAAACTTCCTCCAAGATTCTTGGCGTCGTCTCAAAAAGAATAAAGGCGCGATGATATCATTCTTTGTTATTTCTTTGATTATCATTATCGCAGTGTTTGCACCCTTCTTTGCGCCACATGATCCAAATGCGCAAAACCCTGCATGGTCAAATCTACCACCAAAAATTCCTGGTTTAGAAGGGTTTAGTTGGTTCAATGGAACGTCTATAAACCGTGGGGGTGCATTAATTGATAGTTATGACCAATCTGGTGTACCTGAAGGAGTTTATTATTATCTTGGAACTGACAGTTTAGGTCGAGACCTATTGTCTCGCATCATCTTCGGGACGCGGATTTCCTTAATCGTTGCCTTCGCAGCAGCGCTAATAAACTTAATATTCGGAATTGCATACGGTATGATTTCTGGATGGATGGGCGGACGCGTAGATAACTTCATGCAACGAGTGCTTGAAATTCTATCCGGCGTTCCTAACTTAGTTATTGTCGTACTCATGCTTTTAGTTATGAATCCCGGTTTGGTTTCGATTATTATTACCATTGCTTTAACCAGTTGGATTACGATGTCTCGGGTTGTGCGAGCTCAAACAATTCGACTCAAGCAACAGGAATATGTTTTAGCTGCACAAGTGTTAGGTCAACCAACTATTAAAATTATGTTCAAACATATCTTACCAAATATGATGGGCTTGATTATCGTACAAGTCATGTTTGCCTTACCGTCAGCAATATTCTTTGAAGCCTTTTTAAGCTTCATTGGTATCGGAATTCCAGCGCCTAACGCATCCCTTGGAACTCTTATTAATGACGGTTACAAAACATTCCGATTCTTACCTCATCTCATGTGGTATCCAGCAGCAGTGATTTCGATTATTATGCTTTCATTTAACCTTTTAGCTGATGGTTTAAGAGATGCATTCGATCCGAAAATGAAAGAATAGGTGATATTTTGAAGGAAGAAGTATTAACAGTAAAAGACTTAGCCATTAGTTTCCAAACTTTTTCTGGGAAATTACAAGCAATCAGAGGCTTGTCTTTTAATCTTTATCAAGGAGAAACCTTAGCCATTGTTGGTGAATCGGGATCAGGTAAGACTGTAACGGCTCGCTCAATTATAGGACTATTAAGCAAAAATGCACTTGTTGAAAGTGGCGAAGTTATCTTCAAAAATGATGACTTATTAAAGTATACAAACAAGCAAATGGAAGCAATTCGTGGAAATCAAATTGCGATGATTTTCCAAGATCCTATGACCGCTTTGAATCCAACACTTTCAATCGGAAGACAAATTACGGAAGTGCTTGAGAAGAAAAGAAAGATGAGCCGTAAAGATGCGGTGGATGAAGCGATTAATCTCTTAGATTTATGTGGTTTAGTCAATCCTAAAGAACGAATGAAGCAATATCCACATGAGTTTTCTGGAGGTCAAAGACAAAGAATCGTTATTGCAATTGCCCTTGCGGGAGACCCTGAGATATTAATCGCAGATGAACCCACCACAGCACTCGATGTAACCATTCAAGCTCAAATTATTGAACTACTTAAAAAGATTCAAAAAGAGAAACAAATGACTATTATCTTTATTACACATGACTTAGGTGTCGTCGCCAATGTGGCTGACCGAGTTGCCGTAATGTATGCAGGTAAGATTGTTGAAATTGGATCGGTCGATGATATTTACTATCATCCGCAGCACCCTTATACTTGGGGCTTATTAAGCTCAATGCCAACCCCAGATTCAAAAGGAAGCTTGTATGCAATACCTGGAACACCTCCGGACTTATTAAATCCACCTGAAGGAGATGCTTTTGCCTTTCGGAATGAATACTCATTGGCCATTGATTTTGTTAAACAACCACCCTTATTCGAAGTAAGACAGGGTCATTACGCTGCAACTTGGCTTTTACATCCAAAGGCGCCAGCAATTACAGTGCCAGAGCCCATTCAAAAACGCCATGAACACTTTGAATTGAAACTAAAGAGAGGGGAGATTCAATGACAGACAAGCCAATAAAGAAACAACCTCTTGTTCAGATTAAACAGTTAAAACAATACTATAATGAAGGTACTCGTAATGAAGTCAAAGCGGTCGACGGTGTCAGCTTTGATATCTACCGCGGTGAAACATTTGGTTTAGTTGGTGAATCAGGCAGTGGTAAATCAACAATTGGGCGTGCTATCGTTAATTTATATCAACCAACTGATGGGGATATTATCTTTGATGGTAAGTCATGGACCGAAAGACAATCCACTCAAAGTAAATTAGCCTTCAATAAAGAAGTTCAGATGATCTTCCAAGACCCTTACGCGTCACTTAACCCGCGTATGAAGGTTAACGATATTATTGCGGAAGGCTTGGATGTACACAATCTAGTAGGAAACAAGAAGGAAAGGTCTGAACGTGTCTATGAATTACTTGAGGCCGTAGGTTTAAACAAAGACCATGCTACGCGATATCCTTATGAGTTTTCTGGCGGACAGCGTCAAAGAATTGGTATTGCTCGGGCCTTAGCCGTTGAACCAACCTTCATCGTCTGTGATGAACCGATTTCTGCTTTAGACGTTTCAATCCAAGCACAAATTATTAACTTGTTGGAAGAGTTACAAGTCAAACATAACTTAACTTACTTATTCATTGCCCATGATTTATCAATGGTAAAGTACTTTAGTGACCGAATCGGTATGATGTACCAAGGAAAAATTGTTGAAGTCGCGGACGCTGATACTTTGTATGATCATCCGAAGCATCCTTATACACAAAGTTTACTATCAGCCATCCCATTACCAGATCCAGATTATGAAAAAGAGCGTCATCGAATTATTTATAAACCAGATGAAGCGTTCTATAATCCTGAGAATCAATTAATTGAGACAGAGCCTAATCATTGGGTGTATCAGTGATTATAAGGATTAATATAATATAAAGTTAAAACCATCCCGCTAAATTCACGTAACATGAATTTAGCGGGATGGTTTTATATATCATAATTAAAGTTAGATGTTCTAATTGCTTTATTCCACTACCTCATCAATCACTGCAGTATATAAAGCGAAGTCTTCATCTGAAACATCGCCACCCATTTGAAGTAATATATCTCCTTTTGAATAAGTATGAGAATATAGCATAGCTGCTTCCTTCCCTAAATCATCATACACAGCCTTTATAGTTTGAAGATCATTTTCATCTCTCACTAAAAATAATCTTCCGTTCTTCCCAAAATGCTGAATCCACAATTCGTTTCGCTACCATAATTAAAATCCTCCAAAAAATATTATTTTTTATAAAATTCGAACTTAAATGCACACTAAATAAACCCAATTAAAAACAGAATTTTTTAATTGAAGAAAAAATATAGATAATTTAAAAATAAGTATTAATTACTAGGAATAAATTGTTCCCAAAAAAGAACGATATGGGGTGTTTATACCGCTATTTTCGGTGGCCAAGGAAAGAAGACTTCTATCATGTCCTCTATAGATATTTCCAGGGCTACTTGAAGACGGGCGATGACGACATAGGAGGGATAAGTATTACCAAGGATGATATTACTCAGGGTGTTTGGTGTGATGTGAATGCGTTTTGCTAGTTGACGATTAGACATGCCACTCAATATAATGAGCCTCTTCAATAACTTACCATTTACATTTTTCAATCGTATTTTCTCCGATCTGTGATTTGATTTAATTTATTTTGTTTTTCCATATTAAATCTATTTATATAGTATAATATTAATATTATTTATTCAATAAATATCCGCTTGATTACAAAACATTTACACAAACTTAACATAGCAAAAAGATTTGCTTTTGTGATATATCATCTAATTGAAACCTATATAATTACTGTTATTTTTAGCAATCAATATTTAACTTACTTTTCACAAGAATAAAATAATAATTTTTTCTCACTACTCTCGTTTCGGTTTTCAATTGTAAATTTTTTGTAAACGATTGCACTGTAATGCACTACTAACCTTTGGTGGAAATTGCTATATAACGTTTCTAATAAAATGCTACTTATAGAATGTCGACTTATAAATAGCATTGTTAGAACATTATTCTATGAAAAATAATGAACAAATACTAAAAGCCGTCGAAAACAACATCAGAGAATATAGACAAATAAGGGGATTCACCCAGGAAGAATTAGCGTTCAAGTCGGATCTTCATAGAACTTATATCGGTGCAGTTGAACGAGTTGAGAAAAATATAACTGTATTAAGTTTAAGTAAAATATCAGCTGCGCTTGAGGTTGAAACAAGTAAGCTTTTGGATGGAATTGATTCTTAATATGAGCGACTGTAAGTTTAGAACAGTCTAATATCTTATACTTATTCCTAAAACGAAAAAGTGGGAAATGCATCAATTAGATGCATCTCCCACTTTTCAAATTTTAAATCTCGCTTTATATTACCAACCTATTTCTCAGATAACTTCTGTGCAAGTTTATCCAACTTATCATCCTGTAAATAGCTCTTCAATGTTATTATTTCCTTATTAGGATGAGCTCGCTTAGTCCGGTCAAGTAAGTCTTCATGTACTATAACAATATCAGCATCATCGGGCACTTCCTCAATTCGATAATTTTTTACAGTAATATCTTGAACTCCCGCATCTGTTATTTTTTTCTTGAATACAGAGGCACCCATCGCGCTACTTCCCATACCTGCGTCACAAGCAAAAGCAATATTACTAATAGTACCATTATTGCCAGCCACCACTGCTTGGGTATTGTTTGCATCTAATTTACCTTCTTGCTTCATTGTTTTAGACGCTTCGACTGAGTCATCAAAATCTTTTTCTGATTTGTCGAATCTTAAGATTACTGCTGTAACAAGGAATGATACTACAGTTGCAACCAATACACCCATTAACACTCCAAAGTAGTTACCTCGAGGTGTTAATGCAAGATATGAGAATATAGAACCTGGACTTGGTCCACCGACTAATCCAGCATCAAAGAATTGGAAAGTCAGTATCCCTGACATTCCTCCTAAAATCATTGAGATGATAGTAAGGGGTTTCATTAATACATATGGGAAATACAATTCATGAATCCCACCAAAGAAGTGAATAATAATCGCTCCCGGCGCTGTTCTTTTCGCTGCACCTTTTCCAAACATAGTGAAGGCTAATAGCAATCCTAAACCTGGTCCAGGGTTAGATGCGACCATAAAGAAGATTGATTTCCCAGCTTCAACCGTCTGTTGGATTCCTAATGGATAATAAATACCTTGATCAATCACATTATTTAAGAATAACACTTTTGCTGGCTCATTTATAAGTGACAGTAAGGGAAGGAAACCTGTTGAAACTAACGCTTCTACTCCGACTGTTACAAGATTATTCAATGATTCAACTAGCGGACCAATAATGTAATATGAAATTATTAGTAAGATTGCTCCTATAATACCAATTGAAAAGTTATTGATAATCATTTCAAATCCAGCTGGTATTTTACCATCTAAAAATGAATCGACTTTCTTCATAATCCAACCGCCAAGTGGCCCTACAATCATTGCACCAAGGAACATTGGTATTTCAGACCCAATGATTACTCCCATAGTACCAAGGGCTCCTAACACGCCACCTCGCTTACCACCAATCATTTCTCCACCTGTATAGGCAAGAAGTAATGGTAATAGATATTGCGATGTTGGTCCAACTAATTGGCTTAGTGCTTCATTTGGAAACCAGCCATCTGGAATAAACAGCGCAGTAATAATCCCCCAGGCAATAAAAGCACCAATATTTGGCAGAACCATATTCGTTAGAAAACCACCAAAGGATTGTACCCTTGCTCTAGTAGATACTTTCTTATTACTCATATCATTCACCTTTTTCTAAAATATTTTTTAAATCATCTACGTTTTCGGTATTCAACAATACATCCAAATTTTTTTCATCCGATAAAATTAAGGCAAATTCTTGTAAAATTTCTAAGTGTCGTTCGTTATCCGTTGAAGCGAAAGTGATGAATAACTTAACCGGTTTATTGTTTGGAAACTCTACACCTTCTTTTAATTTTAAGATACTAAAACCTGTATCTAATGCTCCATACTCTGATCTAGCATGAGGCATTGCGATGTATGGTGAAATGATTATATAGTTTCCGTTTACTTTAACATTATTAATCATTGCATCTACATATTCTTCATTCACAATATTGTTTACCAATAGAGGTTCAGCAGACTGTCTAATTCCTTCTTCCCAACTAGACACACCTGATATTACATTATAATATCTATTCATCCTCTAATCACAATCCTTTCTTAATCTAACAATAAATTCGTATCTTCAACGACCACTTTATATTCACTGATAATCTCATCCAGTAACTCTTCTGGTAAAGCCAAAAGATGAGGAACAGCTTCGTCTATGCCATTCTCTTCTATTATCTTCTCAATATAATTAGCCTCATCATCATTCTCATCTCTAAATAGCAATGCAGAAACAACTAATTTAAGACTGTTAGCATATGGCAAGCCTAGTTCAAATAAACTTCTGATAGGAGATATTATACGCTCATCTTTACTCAGCTTTCTTCTAGGGTTTCTTCCCACTCTTTTCACTGAATCATTAAGCTTTTTATTCCCAAACCGCTCTAAAATACTATTAAAGTAATCACGCAATTCATTAATATCATCACCATACTCATTGACGAAAATTTGCATATTTTCGTTAATAATATTTGTAACTAATCCTACTATCCTTTGATCGTCCATCGCATCTTGAATTGTCCGATAGCTGAATACATTACCAATATAAGCAAATGCAGCATGAGTTGCATTAACAATGAATAGTTTTCGTTTGATATAATATTCCATATTTTCTACATATTTGACGTGCTGTAGTTGATTAAAATTAGCATCCTTCTCAATAACCCATTCAAAGAACGGTTCAACTACAGGTAGCAATTTTCCATTTTCGTCGATAGTACTTGCTTGTCTATCAATTGCGGAATTTAAAAATAATGTATTCTTTTCGATTTCTTGCCATTCATCTGGCTCACTTACATTTTTTATTGCTTCTTTTAAAATATTCGTAGCATACATTACATTTTCGTTTGCAATGACTACTAAAGGTTTTTGCGCATTCCGCTCTAAAATACCTGCCTTAATTATTGGAGCAATCTTTTCTAAGTTTGGAACGCCAATAGCCGTAGTAAGTAATTGACTATTATTTATAACTTCAGAGATAGCTGGATCATTTATATGCATTGCCATTACATTATCAATCCAATGTTCTGTATTAGCTTCATCTAGATAACGAATAGCATAACCCTTATCAGCGTTGATCTGATCAATCACTTTATCATAAGCGTCCACAAAAGTTGTTTCAATATTGTTTTTGTGAAGCACTTCTCCTATAAACCCTCTACCTATACTCCCTGCTCCGAAATGGATTGCTTTCATAAAGTCTCCTTTTATTCTAAGTTGGCGTGAAATTCCCATAAACTTGGCATATCAATGTTTTTATTATCTATCATCATCAGGCAGATTGTATCGCCTAGAAGTAATAATGATTGTTCGAACAAACTAGTCATTGGTTGCACTGATTTCGTTTCATTTTCTAATCCGAGTTTTGTTTGAACAGGGATTCTCACAAAGTAATCACTATAATTACTCATTGTACTATTCGGGTTTGAACCAATATGAGCAACCGTTGCATTGAAACTTTTTGCTTTCTTAGCAATTATCAATGGAAATGAACTTTCACCGCTTCCTGAACCAACAATCAATAAATCATTCTCAGTAATGGCTGGCTCTGTAATATCTCCAACAATATGAGCATCAACGCCAATATGTGCTAATCTTTTAGCAAATGATTTTAATGATAGAAGCACTCGCCCAACAGCGACAAAAAATACTTTATCGGCTTTTTCAATCGCTTCAATTAATGCATTAACTTCATCTGCAGATATATTCTCAAAGGTCTGCTTAATCTCCGAAACAATCTCGTTTTGTGCTTTATTAAATTCCATGTTTACCCCCTGTTAATCCCTTTTAATATTTTTTCTTTATTATTTTCTAATGTGTCATCTGATCTAAATAGGCTCGTACTTCCTAGCACTAAATTACTCGCTCCTGCCTCAACTAAATCTGGAATTGTCTCAAGCGATACTCGTCCATCAACTTGGATATCCACATCGACATTGCGTTCCTCTATGTAAGACTTAAGTTTATTGATTTTCTTCAAAGCGTATGGCACCTGTTTCTCACCTTTATTAGTGGCGAATCCAGGGTTAATTAACATTAAACAAACCATATCGATTTCTTCTAAGACAATATCAAGTGTTTCAATTGGCGTTGCAGGATTTAATGCAATACCTACTTTCGCATCGCTATTCTTGATTAAGTTAATAAATCGATCCACATGTAAAGACGTTTCTAAGTGGAAAGTCACACTCTGTACACCAATCTCAAGCATCTCTTTAATAAAGTATTCGTTATTCGAAGACATAATATGAATGTCAAAATTCATATCCGTAATTTCTCTTAATCTTTTAACAGTCTCAATCCCTAACGGCATGCTAGGACTAAAATCTCCATCAATAATATCAATATGTAATGTATCCATTCCTAATTCTTCAAGTTCTCTAACACCGGCTTCTAAATTTACCAAGTCAGCACACATGATTGAAGGTGACAATGTAATATTTTTCATCTTATTCCTCCTAAAGTTTGTAACTACATAGTAACCGCTTTCGCTCATCTTGTCAATACAAACACGCAAATACTTTGCTTGTTTATGCATATTTTATGCGCGTTATTGTATTTTAAATCGATTTCAAGTATATTTATACTTATATTATGCGCATAAATGAGGCAGGTGGATTAATTGTTAAAAAACGAAAGACAACAAGAAATCATAGATATTCTTGAGGTTAGTAAAAAAGTAATAACAAAAGAATTAGTCTCTCATTTTAATGTCTCTGAGGATACAATTCGTAGAGACTTAAAAGAGTTAGAAGATTTAAATAGATTAAAAAGAGTATATAGCGGAGCCGTTCGCGTTGGACCAGCTGTTACTGACTTTAACTATCGAACTACCGTGAACTTAGAAGAAAAGAATGAGATGGCATTATCTGCCCTTGAGTATTTGAAAGAAGATTCTATTATATTAATAGATGGAAGTACTTCAAACCTAGCGCTTGCTAGAATGATACCTAACGAATTCAAAGCGACAGTCATTACCAACTCTCCGCCAATTGCTATTGAATTATCCAACCATCCCAATATTAACGTTATTAATATTGGCGGCGAGTATTACAAACGTTCCATGATCAATATCGGAGTAAGTGCATTTCAACAGATTAATAAAGTCAGAGCTGACTTATATGTGATGGGTGTTTACAATATAGATCCAGATGTAGGCAGTAGCGTCCCTACTCTCGCTGAAGCAGAAATTAAACAAGCAATGGTAAGTGTATCGACAGAGGTCCTTTCCATGGTTACACCTGATAAGTTTGATACTGTTAGTAATTATATAGTAGGAGATTATGATGAAATTACTTATTTGATAACTACTACTGGAGAAAAATAATACAATAATTAAAACTACTCCTTACCAAGTTTTAAGAGTGCATTTTTACTCTGTTACTTGGTAAGGGGTAGTTTTCTATTTAATAGTATGAAATTCTGTAATGAACGTAGTGATGACTCAAAGTTACTCCAAACGTGGACTTTTTACTCTAAACAGAGTTTTCTTGGAAGTCCTCATACGATCCAGTTTCCACAAAGTCTAAATAATAGTAATCATCACTCTTCTTCGTTAACTTAACACTATCAATTCCAATTTCATCTAGCATCTCCATCGTTACCAAATTACTTGGTTTAACTTTCAAGACATCCCTTAAGATCCATTCGCCTAATTCTTTATTAGGATTAGACATAAGCGCCTTCCCTCCAGCTTGAGCTACTTTACAATTCATTACTCGTCCGTTCGGTAATTCAACATCAAATGATGGTGAGTCTTTTGCGCTCTCTGTGCTTGTTTTACGCTCTCTTGAATAGACAAAGAAATCTTTATATTCTCTATGAATCCAAGATGGTATGGAGATATAAACTTCGTCATGATGACGCGGTCGCCCTTTCGCATTCCATTGGTTTAAACCAGACCGTTCTGGGACTTTGCCTTCCCTTGGTGAATAGAGTGGTAGTATTATGTAATTTTCTTCTTGAGTAACTGATGTTTCAGAGGTCACTATTTTTGGTTGCAACGATTTCAAGAAATCAAATGGATTCTCAAGTATTTCAACGTTGAATGTGATTATTCTATTTTGTTCTGTTGTATCAAACCGTTTAAGCAACGTGTTTTTTGACAAACTAAAGGAATATTCATTCAGTTTATCTTCGAATTTTATCGTATTCTTCCCTTGCTTTTTAGGTATCCTAATCGAATTGATATCGATTAAATCCATCCCAGTTTCATAGACATTCATTCTACCCGGTTCTCTAGTAATTAGGTGATAGATTGATGCTTCCGTGTCTACCATGTTTTGCGTCACATTAATACGCTTGTTCCTTAACTCAGCCACAGTATGGACAATATCTTCAACATTCTTAAAAGACCTTATCTTATCACTATCATTATTAAATTCCGCTACCTTCTGAAAGGTTCGTCCATTATTATTCAAGAAAGTTTTTAAACCAATCCCCATTTTCCCTTTGGTGGCATCATATGAGACATCCCCACGTGAAAGGTTCTTCGCATCAAATGAAGAACAAAATAAGTTCTCATGAGCACGATAATATAAATAAGGAGACGCATTATCTGAGAATAAGTTTGATAATGAACCAAGTATCTTTAACATTTCTATGTATTCATTTTGTTGATCACGAGTCTGCTGACCCCAAAAATCGTGTTCCATGTCGCTCACTTCCTCTTCGTTATTGCATTTAAAACGCTTCAATACATATATAATACCAAATATGTAAATAAAGTTCTCTCAATTAAGAGAAATAAAAAAGCTAGCAATCACTCTGGATTATGTAGTGACCCCCTAAATCCGGACATGGATTTAGGGGGTTTTTAGATGGAAAAAGAATATAATAAAGAGCTAAGATTGATGGTAGTTAAAGAAAATGAAGCGGGTGTTTCACAACAGAGCTTAGCTAAAAAATATGGTGTGGCACGTAGTACAATTAAAAATTGGTGTTATCAATATCAAATGTATGGTGAGGCTGGGATTGAAAATAGCTTGTCTAAAACGAAATATAGTGGCGAATTCAAGTTATCTGTTTTAAACTATAGACACATACATCAGGTGTCTTATAGAGAAGCGGCTGAACACTTTAATATCAAACAAGGCTCCACGATTGCCAACTGGCAGAGAGCGTATGATAGTCAAGGGTTTGAAGGCTTAACTGGGGCACCCGGACGTCCAAAAAACAAAGGAGACCGTGCAATGACTCATCAAGATAAGCAACCTCGAAACCTATCACAATCTGAACTAGAAGAACTTATTGAATTAAGAGAAAAAACTATGTATTTAGAAGCGGAAAACGCGTATCTAAAAAAGTTGAAGGCCTTGATCCAGAAACAATCAAACACAAAGAAAAAACAAAAATAATTCTGGAATTAAGGCGTGAATTCCCAGTGATTAAGCTTAAGACTTGGCTTGAGTTGGTAGCCATTCCTAAGAGTTCATTCTATGAATGGAAAGCGAAATTAAATCAATCCGAGGAGGATACGGAAGAGAATACACTCATCGAAGCAATTAAAGCAATCATTGATGCGTCAAGTCAAAGTTATGGGTATCGCAGGGTCACCTTAGCTCTAAATCAGCGAGGACGTAAAATTAATCATAAGCGTGTCTTAAGAATTATGCGAGAAAATCAACTCTTGTGTGTGAAATTCCGCCGTAAAAGTCGTCGATATAGTTCATTCAAAGGAGAAGTTGGAACCATCGCTGATAATCATCTGGATCGCCAATTTGTTACGGAAGAACCGAATCAAGTTTGGGTGAGTGATGTGACCGAATTTAAAGTAGCCCATTCAGAAAGTAAATTGTATTTATCGCCGATCATGGATCTCTATAACAGTGAAATTATCGCGTATAGTCTCAGTCAATCTCCGACAGTTAAATTTACCAATCAATCGCTTGAAGATGCATTAACAACGTTACCTGAGCAACACGACTTAATGGTACACACCGACCAAGGATTTCATTATCAACACTGGTCATGGGTCAAGCTACTTGAAGAAAACAATATTTGTCAGAGTATGTCCCGACGAGGGAACTGTCTAGATAATGCACCGATGGAAAACTTTTTTGGTTTATTGAAGCAAGAAATGTACTACGGTGAAACTTTCGAAAGTATCGAGGAGTTAGAAGCACGAATCAGATCATATATTTACTGGTACAACCACGAACGTATTAAAACAAAACTAAACGGCCTGTCACCTATTCAATATAGGTTACAAGCCGCTTAGAAAAATTATTCAATTAAAGTCCGTTTTTAAGGGTGCACTACATTACTAGCCTCGGATTTATACAAATAACTCCAATTGAACAACACCTGATTGTACCCCATCCAAGGCAATAGCTATCTGGTCTGCTATCCGTTCAATCACAGGTACAACGACTGAGTTACCTGCTTGCTTATATAAATGAGATAAAGCCATATCTTCTGGTAATTGGTAAGTGTCAGGATAACCTTGTGCATTAAAGCATTCTCTTGGAGTTAGTTTGCGGATGCCGTGATCGCCTAATACCAACGGTACATTATTACCACCTGTACCCATATTCGCTGTCAATGTTGGTACAACACCACTTTTATTTTCACGGACATACTTACGTCGCCATTGATAGACTGTTTCCTGCGAAGTAATTCCTTCAGCAAGTGCCGGATAATAGCTGTGTTTCTCAGGTGTGTAGTAGAAATAATCATCAATTTTACGTTCAAAATCAATAATATCACTCAAGGTAGTTTGGCGCTCAATCGCTTCTGGAAAGCTAAAATTCAAGTAATCTTCCTTATTATCAAAGCCAACAATATAGATACGCTCTCTATTTTGTGGAATATCTCCGTAATCTTTCGCATTCATAACTTTGTATTTTATATAGTACCCGTGGTAAGTCAATGCTTCTTTGATAACTTTAAAAGTATTCCCGTTGTCATGCGTTACTAAGTTTTTTACGTTTTCTAAGAAGACAACACGTGGTCGTTTTTCTTTAATAATCCGAAGTGTTTCAAAGAATAAGTCACCCCGCTCATCCTCAAACCCTTTACGGTATCCCGCTACGGAGAAAGCTTGGCATGGAAAGCCTGACAACAGTACGTCAAAGTCGGGCAATTCTGTAGCGTCAATGTTATGAATATCTTCAACGAGTATTTGATTATTAAAATTCAAGGCATAGGTCTTCGCCGCATTTGAATCAAACTCATTAGCTAGTATTGTTTCGAATTGTCCGGTTTGCTCAAAGCCGAGGTCAATCCCTCCAACTCCCGCAAACAATGAAAGCACCTTATAAGTCATGTCATCTTCCTCCATAAAAAATTCGTTAAAACCATTATACAGAACATTTGTTCGTATAGCAATTTAATTTGCTATATAAGTAAAAAAAGACCCCAAATCACTTTGGGATCAAACTTCTTATTCGCTTTAAGTCAATGCCTCTAGACATTATCCAACATAGGATTCCAATACACTTGATACCTAGGAACTCCTCTAATCAAATCAATCAATTTATCATCAATTCGATCATCTTCACGTAACTTCTTTTCATATATTTCATAATCACCGTTACTATAAACACCTGCCAATACATCCCCACCAAGACTAACTTTCCTTGTTACATAGAGCGTTGTGTTCAACCCCATATCAGCAACCATATATATTTTCTTACACTCACCTAAATTACTTGTTGCAGGCAATGATAATTCAAATTTAAATACTGTATCTGTTAAATCAGCAAATGTTACACTGAAGTCCTCCACAGAGAAAGGACAATCTACAGCATGTTTTCTATAATAACTCTCCAGTGATTTGAATAGATAATTAGCTCCACCACTTCGTAAGTTTCTTGCAAATTGAATTGGATTGTTAAAGTATACGGTTGGTAGCTCAAAATGTTCAAATCGAAAACGGGTTACTTTTTGCTTCATAGTTAGGCTCCTATAATTGAACAATTGAATAGAATTTCATTGATTTTCTCTTCCGAACAAGCTCCATGTACTCTGTATCATGGATGAGTGGGAAGCGGTCATCAATTTGATCTAAAGCAGCTTCGGCTTCTTCGTAGGAATTATAATAGTCATGCGTATAACTTTCTCCGGCGTAATTACCTTGAAGGTCAGTGTATACGAGGGCATAGTTGGCGTCCTGGATATTCATCGCATCATCAACATCATGCTTGCTTAATACATCAGAGATATTCTCTGCAATTCGTTTAATGACCGGCACTACGACGCTGTTCCCTGCTTGCTTATAAAGATGTGAATTGGCTAATTCTGGCAATTTATACTCTTCTGGGTAACCCTGAGCGTTAAACGTTTCTCTTGGTGTAAGTTTACGCACACCATTTTTTGTATAGACTAGTGGCACGTTATGTCCACCTGTTCCCATATTAGCTGTTAGGGTTGGCACAACACCTGACTTATTCTCACGAACATACTGTCTACGCCATTGATAGACTGTATCATAAGAAATCACCGCTTCTTCAATCTTGTCGTAAAAAGGCTGTTTGCCTTCACGATAATAATACTTCTCATCTTCTTGTGAGTTGTAGTCAATGATATCACTTAATTCAGTCGTCATTTCAACAGGCTCTGGAAACTCAAACGCATCATAAGTTTCTTTGTTGTTGAATCCTACAACATAGATACGCTCCCGGTTTTGAGGAATATTACCGTAATCTTTTCCGTTAAGTACTTTCCACTTAATATAGTAACCATTCGCTACTAGTGACTCACGGATGACTTTGAAGGTATTCCCTTTATCATGAGTCACCATATTTTTTACATTCTCAATGAATATAACTTTTGGGCGGTTCTCTTTGATAACACGAAGTAGTTCAAAGAATAGATCCCCACGTTCATCTTCAAAACCTTTACGGTAACCCGCAATACTGAAGGCTTGACAGGGGAATCCGCCGGTTACAATATCCACTTTAGGAACTTCCGTGGCCTCTACTTCTTTTATGTCTCTAATATCTAAGTTGATCTCCGGAAAGTTCGTTTGATATGTAATTTGCGCATTTTTATCAACTTCGTTGGCATATACAGCTTTAAAGTCATTTGTTTGCTCAAAACCTAGCTCAATTCCGCCAACACCAGCAAAAAAAGATGCGATTGTATGCTTATTATTTGGTCCAGATTTTTCGGTATGTAGCATATGGCACTCTCCTTTTCGTTAGTTTACAATCTTATATTCTATCATAAACTGAGGAAAATGCAGCTACGAATAATCTCCTTATACGGAAGCCAAGTCAATATTTTAAAAAGACGATTTGTCAAATCATCAAAACATTAAGATTGCTATAAAAAATTAAATGATATCTCAAATGAATTTTTACACTAATTATTAAAAAATTTACTTAAAATTTACACAAACCCTATTTTGATCTCATTGTATGTCTACTAATATCAAAATAATGATTGAAAAGGTATACAAATATAGAGAATAATAATATATACTATTATTACATTGAATATGTTTTTAATAAATATTATATAAAAATTTTGGTTAGATATTTCTTCCTAATAATTTGAGAAAGTAGTGATTTTTTTGCGAGAAATTAAATTAACACCTTTTGCTCCTAATTTAGTCGAATCAACCAGGTCTATTGGCTACTCATTCGAAACAGCTATGGCTGACATTATAGATAATTCAATTAGTAATTTAGCATCTAGGGTGGATGTCCTCTTCGATGATAATGAAGAAAATCCTTATATAGCAATTATCGATGATGGCACCGGTATGTCAGCAAAAACCCTTCAACAAGCAATGAGATACGGAAGCACATCAACACTTGAAGAAAGAGCTGAAAATGACTTAGGTAGATTCGGTTTAGGATTAAAAATGGCATCTATGTCACAGTGTAGAAAACTGACCGTTATTTCTAAGCAAAGAAATAAAATTAACGCAGTTTGTTGGGACTTAGATCATATTCATAAAACTTCCGAATGGTCATTAATTGTGTATTCAGACGACCAAATTAAACAGTTAAAGCACTACGATAAGTTAGAAAATTATAAATCTGGAACTATCGTTCTTTGGGAGAAACTTGACCGTATATCTGAATCTGAGATCCACTTCTCAAAAGAATTTAACCAAAAACTAGATTTCGCTGACAGACATTTAGGATTAGTATTCCACAGATACTTAGAAAACAAACTAAGTAATAATTATTTCGAACTCTACTTTAACAATAGATTGGTTGAACCTATCGATCCATTTATCACAACAAACAAGGCTACACAACCACTTGAAGAAGAAACAATATTCATTAATAAAGTACCTATTCAAATTAAACCATTTATAATTCCATACAAAAGTAAACTGAGCGCTGAAGAAAGAAGCGTTCAAAATTCTTACAACGATTTAAATCTTAAACAAGGATTATACATATATAGAAATAAAAGATTGATTGTTTGGGGTAAATGGTTCCATCTATTACGAGATTCAGAATTGAATCGATTAGCACGCGTTAGAATAGATCTTCCCAATTCTATCGATGATGTTTGGACAATTGATGTTAAAAAGTCGAATGCTACCATACCAAGTTCAATTAAAGATACTCTAAAAAATATTATTATTCGAGCTGTTGGAAGAAGTGAAAAAGTTTATAGATACAGAGGTAGGAAAGCTAATCAAACTAGTTATGAGCACATATGGAATCGCATTTCAAATCGGGATAACATTCAATATGTGATTAATAGAGACATTCCTATGTTCAAAGCACTTGAAAACTCATTAACAGATGAACAATCCCGCCTATTCGAAAGTTTTATTAACTCCGTTGAGGATGGATTCCCATACACCGGGGTTTACTATGATCTTGCAAAAGACAGAAATATAGAAGAAAACTCGTTGAGTTTAGAAGAAGCTTATGACATGGCAAAAAATGTCATTGACTCTTTTGGTGATAATGTTGAAGCTAAGCTGCAGCAACTAGAGGTTTTTCAGAAAATTGATATATTCCAAAAGTACCCATCCGTTTTGACTATGATTGAGGAGGAGCTAAATAAATGATAAATAATAGTAACATCGAAAATTTAGAAACTTACATAGATACAGGAATTTCAGTTGCAAAATCTAATGATGAATCAGTGGTTATCGATGAGTACAGGATTAACGAACTCGCAGATTTATATAGCAAATTCATTCCTGATATAACTGATGAAGAAAAAAATAAAGCTATTATTAATATTCAGCAAAAGGTAGATATAGTGATGGATAAGGGGGTTACTTTACGAGATAAAGACACCTATAAAAAATGGTACGAAGCTGCTTTAGCAGAACGAGGGAATGATTATTGGGATAGGTACAAACGATACTTAAAAAAACAAAAACTTCCCACAAACGTGATTGATAACATTGATGATATTAGTATGCAAATAATGGATAGTCTTGCTGATCCTTTATCTGAAGAAGCTTTTAATCGTAAAGGGCTAGTTATCGGTTCTGTCCAATCAGGAAAAACCTCAAATTATATCGCTCTCATGAATAAAGCCATGGATAGTGGATACAAAGTATTTATTATACTAACGGGTACTATTGAGAAATTGCGTGTTCAGACACAATCAAGAGTCGATGAAGGTTTTATTGGAAAGGATAGTTCTCAAACTCAAAAGATTGTTGGTGTTGGCCTAGAAAAAGAACTCGATCTTATTCCTGCCTTTACTAGTACAGACAATGATTTTTCTTCAAGAGATCGTGTTCCTTTGTACCAGGATGTAGCTTCAGTATTTGTTATTAAGAAAAATAAACACGTTTTAGAAAAACTAGGATCTTGGTTAAAGAACAATAATACAAATGGTGAGACCAGCAAGATCGAGCTCCCCTTATTATTGATTGATGACGAGGCTGATAACGCTTCAATAAACACCTCACAAGATAGTGATGATCCTACCACAATAAATAAATCGATTAGAAAAATATTAAAGTTATTCAGTAAGTCATCATACGTAGGATTTACAGCAACACCATTCGCAAATATTTTTATTAATCCACAGTTAGATGAAGAAGAAAAAGATGACCTATTTCCGCGTGACTTTATCACCTTGCTAGAGCAGCCATCAAACTATGTCGGTCCCTATGATATGTATATGGAAAATGGAAAATACAATTATATGATTCGATACAATGACGATTTAGAAGAACTGCTACCATTAAAACACAGTAAAACTGACTATTTATCTCATTTGCCAAAATCACTTCAAGATTCAATAATTACATTCTTTCTAGCAAACGCAATTAGAGATCTACGTTTGGATAACAAAAAACACAGATCGATGTTAATCCATATATCAAGATTCATCGATGTTCAAAACTATGCTCGCGGAACAATTAGTAACTATGTTAAGACTCTACAAACTGAAATTAAACATTACATTTTAAGTGATGGAAGTGAACGGCCAACTATTTCACGAATAAAAAAAGTATTCGAAAATGAATTTAAAAACAAACAGCTTGATGATTCGGTGTTCCCTATTAAAGAATCTTGGGATGAAGTTAGAGGTGTATTATATGAATCCGTTAGAAACATTCAAATTAGGGTTGTCAATAGTGGTACGGCAGCCCAAAACTTAAATTACGAAGATTATCCAAATGGTTTACGAATAATTGCAATTGGTGGACTATCGTTAGCTAGGGGGCTTACCTTGGAAGGTTTAATGACTAGTTATTTCTATAGAAACACTAAAATGTATGATACTTTGATGCAGATGGGACGTTGGTTCGGATATAGAGATGGTTACCAAGATTTATGTCGGCTGTGGACTTCAGAAGAGTCTGAAGGATGGTATGCTCATATAGCTGAAGCAACACAGCAACTTGGTCTTGACATACGTAGGATGCATGCTCAAAGAAAACGACCAATAGAATTTGGGTTAAGAGTGCTTTCTTCTCAGGACATGCCCCTAATCGTCACAGCTTTAAATAAAAAAAGGAGCTCTAAAAAAGCCAAAATATACCGTGAACTAAATGGAACTATAATGGAAACTACTTTACTTGAAAAATACCCTGATAAATTAGAAGCGAATAACTTATCTATAACTTCATGGTTAGAAAGTAATTTAAAATATTTAGTCAAAGATGAATCCATTCTTCAAAGTAAAGCACCTACATTCAAGGATGTTCCAAAGTCAGAAATTGAAAACTTGTTGGTCAGCACTTCATTCCCAAGAATTAATGGTCATGAAGAGGCTATCCAGGAATTACTAACCCAAAATAATCCCATTCTAGATTATTGGGATGTAGTTATAGCAACTCAAATTAAAGATCGAAATTTAGATTTTGGTCCAATAAAAATTAATCCACATAGACGGTCTTTCGACCTATTTGGTGACAAAAACAACTACATAAGAATGAACCGTAGTAAAAAGAGATTAGGAACTGTCGCATATTCTTATGCCGGGTTGACTAAAGAAGAATATAAAAAAATCAAAATTAGTGTAGATGATCAAAGAAAATTATTAGGTAAAACTAAAAGCGGCTCCCTAAAGGCGGCTTCAGATTACATGTATTTCAATTCCGGGATCAAACGTAACCCGCAGATAGTAATATATCCGATAAAATTAAAAAACGCTGACAGTGATAGAGTGGATCACAAAGAAATTAATGAATATGTTAAAGAGAATCAGAACTTAGCCACAGGAATTTCAATTGGTATTCCAGAGATTAACAATAGTAATAATATTAGGTACGAATATGAAATTAATGACATTTACCAACGTGAACTTCTAGGAATCCCATTAGATTCGGATGAACCTGACGATGAAGATGACGAATTTTTATTAAATTGGAATTGATGAATTATGACAAATAATACGCATAAAAGAATTAAAGGGACCGACCAAGTAGGAATATTTATAGGTGAAGATGAAGAACAACGATTTAGTTTATTAATCGTATTCACTGAAAAACCAAAAGTCACCGTAAATAGTAATGTTATTTTAAGTTCAGTTAGATTAAGAAAAGATAGAGATTGGGCATTAGAAATTTCATTACTTGATGAAAATTATAGGGGCGTATTTCAAATCTTAATTGATGACTTAGTTAGCGTCGTTTTGCCCGAAAAGAATCAACTCTTTGCAGAAAGAAAAATATTAAAACGTTACAATGAATGGACCCAATTATTTGAAGAGTTTCGTGAAAATAGAC
Source organism: Ruoffia tabacinasalis (assembly GCF_042652985.1). Taxonomy (NCBI): domain Bacteria; kingdom Bacillati; phylum Bacillota; class Bacilli; order Lactobacillales; family Aerococcaceae; genus Ruoffia; species Ruoffia tabacinasalis. Next base: position 113,025 of record NZ_JBHSHQ010000035.1, read on the forward strand.
TGTCATATCCTATGATGCAAGGTCTAGCTGGTGAACTGTTTTTTATCAATAATGTTTTAACTAAGCACTATGAAATAGAGGATATCATTAAAGCGTGGATTGGGCCAAATGGTGGAAATCAAGATTTTCATTTTTCTGATAATTGGTATGAAGTAAAGACAAAATCCAGAAATAAAAATTCCGTTACCATAAGTAATGATTTTCAACTTAATGCTACATCTGATGGCGACTTGGTTGTTATTGACTGTGAAAAGACCAGTATAAATAATGCAAAAGGCGTTAATATTATGGATCTCTATGAAAGTATCGCAGATAAAATTTACGATCAGCAAACTTTACACAATTATAATAAGAAACTATATAATTTGAAATTTGTTCCTTCAGAAGAATATCGTGAACCAAATTTTTTAATTTCAAAAATCGTTCATTATAATATCACTGAAGAGTTTCCTAAATTAATCGAAACACCTAATTTGAATGCATTTCACAACATTAAATTTGACGTAAGCTTACCCGCTATCAAACAATTTATTAGTAAAGAGGTGGACTTGAATGACCTATAGAGAGGATCTAGTAAATGAAATAAACTCAAGTGCAAGCGCTGAGGGGATATCCGCCCGTGAAGCATTTTTTGAGTTATATTTGCAAAAATTAGAAGATTCAGACTTAATTGAAGATTATCATTATTTGTACTTTGAAGGTGTTGGAAAGAGGAACAGAAAGCTTCAAATTGATGGATATGCTTTTAACGAATTTGATAAAAAGCTCACCCTCTTTATCATTCCTCCACTAACTTATTACAAGAAGAAAACTCTTACTGCTACTGAATCAAATTCACTATTCTCTAGAGCTTCTAATTTTTACTTCGATGCAGATCGAGTGTTGAGTGAGGCTGAGGAAAGTAGTATGGGTTATGGTCTTGCATTTGATATTGTAAATAAAAAAATGGATGTAGCCATAATCGAAACGATTATTATTACAGACTATATAAAATCTGACAGAATAGATGTTATTGACTCCCAGATAGTAAATAATGTTCGCGTGGATTACAAAATATACGATATTACTACAATGCAACAAATCGATGAGTCCGAACAAGGGAAAGAACCGGTAGTTATTGACCTTGAAAATGAATTCGATAGCAAGGGAATACCAGCTTTAGCAGCTTCCAAAACAAAGGATTATGAGTCATATTTATGTATGATTCCAGGGAAAATTCTCGCTCAAATGTATGACAAATATCAATCTCGCTTACTAGAAGGGAATGTGCGTTCCTTTTTACAAACAAGAGGAAAAGTAAATAAAGGGATTCGTAACACGATTCTGAATGATCCTGAAATGTTCTTTGCTTATAACAATGGGATTGCAGCAACTGTACAGGATTTAATATTAGATAAAACCGAGGATGGCTTAGTTATCAAGGGTTTTGATTCTTTACAGATTGTAAACGGCGGTCAAACAACTGCCTCACTAGCAAGCGCTTGGGTTAATGATACAAGACATGGTTCGAGGAAAAAAATCGAGGAGATTCAAGTTCCGATGAAAATCTCCGTTGTTGATCACAAAGTAGGACAAGAACTTATACCGAATATTTCTAGATTTGCCAACAGTCAGAACAAAGTAAGTGAATCAGACTTATCTTCCAATCATCCTTTCCATGTGAAGATCGAAGAATTTTCAAGACGTCTCGTCGCTCCAGCAACTGGTGGAGCACAATTTGGTACTTATTGGTATTATGAAAGAGCTAATGGACAATATCGCCAAGAGACATACAAAGCAACAGTCTCTGCAAAGAAAAAGTTCAACTCCCAATACCCTAAAAACCAAATGTTCAAAAAGACAGACCTGGCTAAATATTGGAATATCTATTTAGGAAAACCTCATTCTGCAAGTGCCGGGGCACAAAAGAGTTTCAGTATATTTAGTACTTGGATGGTTCCGAAATATGATAAAAAACCTGAATTTGTAAACGAAAATTTCTTCAGAAAAACAGTTGCGCTGGCTATTTTATTTAAAAAATCGGATTATATCGTAAGACATCAATCATGGTACGATAGTTATAAAGCTAATATTGTTGCCTATACCCTATCTTCTATTATTTATAGAGTAAAGGAAGAATATAAGGACTTAGATATTGATTATAATAAAATATGGAAAAACCAAGACTTGTCACGTGCTTGGGTTAAACAAATCCAAACCGTATCAAAGCTAATGTATGAACATTTAACAAGTCCTGACAGGCTTGTAGAAAACGTTACTGAATGGGCTAAGCGCTTGAACAGTTGGGAAATAGCTCGAGAGATTGAATATGATTTTCATGAGGATTTTATTACTGAACTTAAAGCAAGATTCGAAGTGGAATCCAATAGAAAGTATGCCATCAAACAAGAAAAAGAATTCCGAGAAATGGACGCAACTGTAACGGTTGTTGAGTACGGTGTCGATTTTTGGAAAGAAGTTCTTGATTGGGGTAATCAGGAGAAAATATGGAATATTCAGGATAAGAGTTTCCTAAAAGTTGCTATAAATATGTTGAAAAAAATGCCGTCAGATAAACAGTCTATTAAAATACTACAAGTACTGGATAAAGCACGGTTAGAAAGTTTTCCAAAATAGAATCCTACATGCAAAAAAGGAATTATGCCTTCGCATATCAGCGAGTATAATTCCTTTTTGTTGTTATCTATATTACATCCAGCAACATACATTCGTATATTTCCCTTTCTTCGTTAATTTCGATGATCTCTTTATTTTCTATGATAGTATTCACTCTATCTATTATCGAAAATATTTCAGTTAGTACGTTAACAACGATACTATTCCCCGAAAGTACTAATAATTTTGAATGTGATAACATCTTTCTACTTTTAGATATTCTAAAGTTGTTATCTAGCAACTGTTGGAAGTCCCCTTCTTCAAATCCCATTAATAGAAATGTTTCTCTCGGAGTTAAATTCCTATATTCCATCTTCTTACTTGTCGAAATAGAATCAATCTCGTGAACTATAACTCCTGCATTTGGGTTTCTATCTTGTTTAGTCGTAATGGTTTTAGCAATTGTATTTGATGTCTTGCTACCATACGCAAGCTTAACTGACGTTCTATAAATTTCTTCTCTAGAGGGAGTTTTATTTGGAATGTTTTGTACCGCTTCTTCTAAATAACGCGAATCAGAGTAATCAAGTTTTAGAAATGGATCTAACTTTGGCAATTCATCTTGTGACACTTTTAAAGCATCAAATAGTTCTTTAAATTTTAAATCGTAATTTATCGGAACGCCATCCATTAAAACACTTATCATAAAGGTTCTTGTTCTACTTTGAGGAATCCCGAAATTTTTAGCACTTAAGTCATAAGTGAAATTTTTATATCCCATTCTTTCTAACTCTGTTTGCCAATACTCAAAATTTTTCTTATGCAATGGACCGTGTATTGCTGTAACATTCTCCATCAATAAAAATCGCGGTTTACTTTTTTCTAAATTATCGTATTCATTGAGTATTCTCTCAACCTCCCACAATAAACCAGACCTATTATTAGCACCTTTATCTATCCCAGAGAAATTTCCATGCCAATAACTACTTATTGATAAATCCTGACAAGGAAAACTGTAAGTCAACAAATCAGCATCAGGTAGATCCTGGGCTCTTACTTTTGATATATCAACTAAATTGTTATTATTTTCAATAGAGTGCGTAATAGCTTTGAGTTGTTCAATAGTCATCCGTTTTAAAGCACTTTCTGGCATTGGGTTCTTACCATCGTTACTTATATTAAATTTTGCTAATTTCTCACTCAGTTCCTCTTTTGTTAGAGAGTCATATTTACTTAAGTCTTGTTGCCCATTATGGATAATATCATAGGCAAACATTGCACCAATTTCCCATTCAATTGTAGCAACAACTTCATATTCAAAATTTAATTTTCTTTTGGATAATTTTTCTAAAGCTTTTGCTTGAGATCCTATACCACTAAAAGCCTCAATAACTTTCAAAACCATTTTTACACCTCCTAGCTAATTACATACGATTACTATTGTACCATAACTTCAATCTGTTACATAAGTATTAGTTTTAATGTGGTGCCTTTTTCTGTACTTATCATTACATTTTTAAGTGTTTGATTTGTCAAATTAAGCTAGACAAAACTGCTTCATCTAAGTAACTCAAAAATACTTCCAACGGTGTTCGGTAGTGTAAGGATTTCCGTGGAATCGTGTTCCGTTTGTGTGCAATCGATGACACAAAGCTTTGGTCTACTTGAGTAAAGTCCATTCCTTTTGGCAGTCCGTCTCTGCGTAATAAACCATTGGAATTCTCATTCAAAGCTCGCTGTGAGGGCGTTCCTGGATCG